>NZ_QVLZ01000001.1:365223-370248 GCF_003435205.1 Bacteroides sp. AF32-8BH
ATAAGGGGCTGTACACATGCGTCAGCTCCTTGTTTTTAAGGGGATATTCGACTTTTAGCCCCCAAAAAGATCAATATTGTTATGTACAACCGTCCAACCTGCGGGTAAAGTGCGCAACTCGGACCTGGACAGCAAGCTGAAAAGAGGCACAAGTATGTAGGCAACCCTGTTATAGCACCGGAATCTGCTGTGTCGCATGAATCAACCGTAGTCCCCGTGAAAGGCATGGCTATACCGCCAAGGGCTGTGGATGAAGTCGCAATGCGGAAAGCCGTCCTTTCCCAGGCAGTTCTCAGGAAGTCTTAAGAAAGAGGGGATAAACATCTGATACGGACAACTCGCAATACGATACGCAACGATGAAAGTGGTGAACAAATCTGGCACTAACGGATGCGCCTCTTTTATATGATTATAATATTAACAAGAAATGCCCGCCATTGTTCTTAAATGCGAATTATAACTTCTTACTGTTGGAAGATTATCTATAAATCGGGCATGAGGGTAAGAGTGCTTACAAACAATTCGGCCCGCTTTATTGGGGGCTGCCAAACCTCGACCGGCACCTGTACCACCCGCGGATATAAATTCGGACCGGAGGTATGGATGGTATTCCGCACACCGGACCAACGTACCCTTGCGGACAGTCCCGAGCCCGGCAAGCCATAATTCCGTCGGGTCAATTGAACAACCGCCTCTCGGAATATGTTCATATCATGGGCCGGTCCCGTATGCAGCTATTTTCCGGGGTACATGACATTGAGGACATACCGCCTGATGCCGACATCCGAGGTTATGTTTAAATTTGTATATTAATTTATATTTTTATATATTTGCAACAGTTATTGTCTAATTTACATCAGAATGACACGTGTTCGGAATATGGGAAGAATACTGTCCGCATTCCTCATGCTGGGAATTTCCTCCATGTGCGGAGCCCAGATATATAAATACTTGGGAATAGAGGACGGATTGAGTAACCGGAGGATTTACCGTATCCAAAAAGACGGGAGGGGATACATGTGGTTCCTCACCCAGGAGGGGATGGACCGTTATGACGGCAAGCGGATCAGGCATTACACTGTTCTTGACGGCAATCTGAAGGTGGCCCCGCAAGTCAATCTGAACTGGCTCTACACCGACACGGAGAACACGCTGTGGGTTGTGGGAAGGAAAGGCCGTATTTTCCATTACGACACCCTCCATGACCGTTTCCGGATGGTATACAGGATACCCGGTCTTCAGGATGACTTCGCCACGGGCATGCTCTGTTACGCCTATATGGACCGTGGGGACCGCATATGGCTCTGTCAGGGTGACCATATCATCCGCTATGACACCCGCACAGGCATTGCGCAGCGGCTGGTCTCCCGTTTAAGAGGTGATATAACCGCTATCAGCGAGACGGACGGTACAAACCTTTTCATCGGTACCGTGAACGGACTTTTTCCGGTACGGGAAAGGGACGGTGTCCTTGAGGCGCTTGCGGACACGGACAGCATCCGGACGCCGGTCAGCGAACTCTACTACCACCCCGGTTCGAAGAAACTGTTCGTGGGAACCTTCAGGAAGGGCATACTTGTATACGGAGTGTCCGCAGGCAGTACGCTGCGGAATGTGGCCGTCAACCGGATCACCCCTCTCAATGACCGGGAGCTGCTGATAGCCACGGGCGGAAGGGGGGTATACAGGATGGATATGGACTCGCTAGTGCCCAAACCCTATATAACCGCCGACTACGCCAGCCACAACGGCATGAACGGAGACAATATCAATGACATTTATGTGGATGGCGGGGACCGTATCTGGCTTGCCAACTACCCCGCCGGAGTCACAATCCGGAATAACCGCTACCAGAGCTATGAATGGTTCCGGCACTCACCGGGCAACAGCCGGTCGCTGGTTAACGATCAGGTGCATGATGTCATCGAAGACAGCGAAGGCGACTTGTGGTTCGCCACCAGCAACGGGATCAGCCTGCTGCAGCCTGCGGTAGGACGGTGGCGCTCCTTTCTCAGCCGGTCCGATGGGATACAGGATGGCGGGAACCATATCTTCCTGACGCTCTGCGAGGTCTCGCCGGGTGTCATCTGCGCCGGCGGGTACGCTTCGGGCCTGTACAGGATCGAAAAGAAAACCGGGAGGGTGGAATACTTTCCCCCCTCCTTTGCAGCAGAGGGGCGTCCAGACCAGTATATCAATGACATCGGAAAAGATTCCGGAGGATGTATATGGACAGGGGGCTGCCACAATCTCAAACGTTTCGATCCCCATGACGGCACAGTACGCCTGTACCCGGTCCCGGGCCCCATCACCGCCATACTGGAGAAGGCTCCGGAATGGATGTGGATCGGTACCGGCATGGGGTTGTACCTGCTTGACGGGCACGGGGGGACCTGCAGACATATCGCCTTTCCAGTCGAGGCGGTTCATGTCTATGCACTGTACCAGGCACCGGACGGGCTCCTGTATATCGGCACCGGCGGGGCGGGACTTCTCGTCTATGACAGCGTGGAGGACAGGTTCGTCCGCCAATACCAGACCGAGAACTGCGCCCTGATATCCAATAACATCCATACCATTGTCCCCCGTGCGGACGGCACCCTGCTACTGGGGACCGAAAACAGCGTGGCCCTGTTCCGGCGTGAGAGCGGCACTTTCAGAAACTGGACGGCAGAACAAGGGCTGGCAAGCGTATGCCTCAATGCCGGGGTATCCACTTTCCGGCACGGGGAAAGCTTCGTGTTCGGGAGTAACACCGGAGCCGTCATGTTCCCCTCCGACATGAGGATACCCGCCCCGCATTTTTCTCGGATGCTCCTGCGGGATTTCATGATCTCCTACCGCCCCGTCTATCCCGGGGACAAGGGATCCCCCTTGAGGGAGGATATTGACAATACCGTCAGGCTGGAACTTGCATATGACCAGAATACCTTCTCCCTGGAAGCTGTCTCCATCAACTACGACTATCCCTCGAACATCCTATATTCATGGAAATTGGAGGGGCTCTACGAGGGCTGGAGCCATCCGGTCCAGAGCGGGCGGATACAGTTCACGAGCCTGCCCCCAGGCAACTACACCCTGCGTATCCGTGCCGTCTCCAATGAGGAGAAATACAAGGTGTATGAGGAAAGAAGCCTCGGTCTGAGTGTCGCCCGGCCGCTGTGGGCGGGTACATGGGCCATTGCCGGATATGCGTCATTGTGTGTGTTGGCTGGGGTGGTGTCTTTTCGCGTTGCCATGTTGCGCAGGCAGAAAAGGATATCAGACGAAAAGACGTGCTTCTTCATACATACTGCCCATGATGTCCGTACTCCGCTTACGCTGATCAAGGCTCCGCTGGAAGAGGTGGTGGAGAAAGACATGGTGAAGGCGGAGGGGATGGACAATGTACGGATGGCCCTGAAAAGCGTGGACGGACTTCTGGGATTGGTCACCAGCCTGATAGATTTCGAGAGTACGGACAACTACACCTTGAGACTTCATGTCTCGGAATATGAGCTCAACAGTTATCTGGAGACGACCTGTGAGGCATTCCGCACATATGCCTCCATCAGGGACATCGATATCACCCGTGAGAGCGGCTTCCCTTACCTGAATGTCCGGTTTGACAAGGACAAAATGGACTCTATATTGAAGAATATGCTGTCCAACGCACTGAAGTACACTCCACGGGGCGGGAGTATCCAGGTCCGTGCCTTCGCGGACCGGCATGTATGGGGTGTGGAAGTGGAAGACACGGGGATTGGCATTCCACCTGAGGAACGGAAGAAACTGTTCAGGAACCATTTCAGGGGCAGTAATGCCGTCAATCTGCAAGTGGCGGGAAACGGTGTCGGACTGATGATGGTACATAGGCTGGTAAGGCTGCACGGAGGCAGGGTCCGCGTTACCAGTACCGAGGGGAAGGGGACCATGGTATGTGTTATTTTTCCCCTGAGGAGCAGACGCCTTGACAAGGCATGCCCCGTTGCTTCGCCCAGGAAACAGGATACCGGGAAAACCCGCATGGGACCGGATTGCGGCCCCATGCGTGAGATCCTTCCAACAATGACCGGCGGGGACCGGCAGCGTATTCTTATTGTGGAGGACAATGACGATTTGCGGACCTACCTTGAGGGGCTGCTGAAAGAGGAATACCTGGTCCAAACCTGTTCCAACGGACGGGACGCGCTGCTTGTGGCGAGAGAATACAATCCGGACCTGATACTTTCGGACGTTATGATGCCTGAAATGGGAGGGGACGAACTTTGCGCGTCCGTCAAATCCGATATTGAGACATCCCATATCCCGGTCATGCTGCTGACCGCCTTGGGAGATGAGAAGGACATGCTGGAGGGGCTGGAAAACGGAGCTGACGCCTATATCACCAAACCGTTTAGCATAAACGTGCTCAGGGCGAATATCAGGAACATACTGGCAAACCGGGCACTGCTCAGACGGGCATACGCCGGTCTTGAGGACGGAGTCGGACAGGTTCCGCCGGACTGCCACAATACCCGGGACTGGAAATTCATGGCCTCCGTAAGGGAATGCGTCATGAAGAATATCGACAACCCCGGTTTCTGTGTGGACATGCTCTGTGGCATGCAGAACATGAGCCGCACCGGATTTTTCAACAAGTTGAAGGCGCTCACCGGCCATGCCCCGGCTGACTATATCCGCTCCATGCGGCTGCAATATGCGGCACAACTGCTCAGGGAAAAAGACTGTTCGATAACGGAAATCTCGGATGACTCGGGGTTCTCCGATGTCAGATATTTCAGGGAGGTGTTCAGGAAGTACTATGGAATGAGCCCGAGTGAGTACAGGAATTCGATGAGAGGATAACATCACGGGCAGACAGACTCCAGGATATGGCAGGTCTTATTGTCGGAGATGGTGTATGTTTCGCTCCGCACCGACAAGCCGGGCACGGTTAACTCGTTCACCGTAATGATGAAGGCGAACAGCCGCCCTGCCCCAGTATTGAGGCTCGTGCCTGATAGGGATAGTAGAAATAATAGTGTTCGTCCAACAGCCCGCCTG
>NZ_QVLZ01000010.1:0-200257 GCF_003435205.1 Bacteroides sp. AF32-8BH
ATAAACATGGCACTTTTGACTTTTAACGTATTCAGTATTAACCTTAATTATATTAATTATAAAACAGTATACACGTTTGTTGATTTTGACAATTATGTTTTTAACTTCATATTTCGATGACAGAGAAGTAATGAAACAAGAATCTTCGCCACCATCTTTAGTAAAAAAAACTCGGCTTATCGTAACTAGTGTATATTCACTACTTTCTATATACTAATGCACTTCTTAATGTAGGTTATGTAGTAATTCATTATTTGAAAGCTGATAAAATATTTTTTTTGAATATTTTATCAGCTTTGTATATTGCATAATATGATATAAATGAGATTTATTTTTGCTGCCTCTTGGCACGCAGCATTTCTGCCGCCTTCATTTCCGTCCAACGCTCGAAGTCCTCCACCTCTTTCCTTATTTTCCGTATCAGTTTCCTGTCCCTGTTCCACTCGAAGCAGTTCTCCAGTATGTCAAGCACCTTAGCGTCCATTCCCCCGTCACAGACAGCTTCCCCAACAAAACCCGTTAAATCATTGTGTTAATATATATTTCATGTATCTTTGCGGCATAGATATCTGTTGTGAAACAGGAATCTGCTTATATTATTCTTGCTTGTGACAAGCCGGAATCTTATAACTTAGTACAAAATAAAAAAATAAAAGAGGAGAGCTTCCGTTCTATGGAGCTCCTCTCACTTTTTATCTCTAGTGCCCGACTGCCTTTTATCTTTCTACTTTC
Source organism: Bacteroides sp. AF32-8BH (assembly GCF_003435205.1). Classification (NCBI taxonomy): domain Bacteria; kingdom Pseudomonadati; phylum Bacteroidota; class Bacteroidia; order Bacteroidales; family Bacteroidaceae; genus Bacteroides; species Bacteroides sp. AF32-8BH. Next base: position 733 of record NZ_QVLZ01000010.1, read on the forward strand.
CCAAAAGGAGTATCCTTCCCGCCAGCATACAGCACAGCGAAAACAGTATAGCCACTAAATTCTTCTCATTTGTGCAACCCCTTCTGTATTCATCTTCCAACCTTGTATATCGCTACCGAGATAGAAAATGGACAGATGCACAGCTGGTACGTCAATTATCAATACCAATATATACCAGTTCATACGTTCTCCCCAATAAAAAGATCCCCTAATTTATTTCTAGTTCACAGTCCAAATTTATACTTTCCTGTAAAATACAGGATATAGTCAAGTCTTCAAAGTTTTTCCCCTAAAGACACAGAAATATTACAAAAATCAATTATCACATTATATCTTATTTCTGATGATACAAAAGGAGATGGCAATCTATTTTTTAATTCTTTAGATGACATAAAGAATGCCTTTAAAATTAATTATTCAGAATCTAATTTGGGACTTCCTATTTTTTGTAAGGGATATTACAAAAAACAATTCCGTTTTTACTTTAACTATAAGTTCTGGTAGGGACCATCCAAACATGTTACCAGACCAACAAGACCAAGGGGAAGAGTTTAGAAGGATGTATTACAGCTACTAAAGATGATAAATGCCAAAACCAAATTCATTGCAATTGGAATTGGGGTAACAGTTATTTTTTATTTTTAGTTCAATCAAGCCGGGAAGAATGATTAATAATAAAAGAATCAAGTCTTTAAAGGAAGATATCAATAAATAACTCTTGCAACATGCAGTTTCTTTCTGGCTGAATTTGCGACTCTGGAGCTATATTCTGAGGAACGGTTTGGCGGCGGAATATGCCGTTAAACCGTCCGGTTTTCGTTAAACGAAAACACAACTTGCTGTCCCCTCTACGGGGACAACGTTTTTAAGTAGAACTGTAGATTGCCCCGACTGGTGCCTCCCTCCCGATGGCAACCTCTCCCGATTTCGGTCTGCTTCTTCAGGAAAGTTGGCGTTTTTTACCAATATTCCGGAGGCGGAATAGGCTGTAGCTTCCTGTAATAGTAGAGCATTCTACGATTATCCGACACATCAGATGGCTTCTTTTTCGTGATAATTGAATATTCAGAGAACTGAATATTTTGATAATCGGATAATCCGAATACTATTATATCTGTAGTCTCTTGGAATGTTACACAGTGACAACTGAATAATTGGCGTTTTGGATATTGCTATATTTGTATAATGGATAAGCAATTATAAAAGGCTACAATTATAATAGGCTGTTATTATACATTCCCCATCAGAGAGAAAGTTCCTTGAGCCTGCTGCCGTCCAGCCGGTGAACGGATACCGTACCGTCACAGTAAATAGCGAATGTTGGCATGTTCCCGTCCTTCGGGAAAGTGATGGAGCCGGTATTGCAGACCGCTGTATGCTCAGTCCGTTCAAGTTTCCACCGGTGGGTGTGACCATAAAAAAGACAATCGAACCTTCCCTTCGGCAGTCTGTCCTCATTGTAGATATGTCCGTGGGTGAGAAAGAAACGTTTTCCATTATCCACCAACAGGGTGTAATCGGACAGGATGGGAAAGTCCAGCAGCATCTGGTCCACCTCCGAATCACAGTTTCCACGGATGGCGACAATCTCACCGGCCATCGCATTGAGACGTTCTGCGATCCCTTTCGGGTCAAGTCCTTGAGGTATCCCGTTCCGGGGACCATAATTCAGGATATCTCCCAAAATACAAAGCATTCCGCATTGCTGCTCCCTGTAAAATGCCAGCACTTGTTCCAGTGCCGGTAACGAGCCATGTATGTCGGACACAATCAGGTATTTCATCATAATCTATTCGTTACGGGTTAAGTTTTCAATGCACAAAAATAAGCATAATTATCTAATCTCCCTAACCGGGGAAACGATGAGAAAAAAAGACAGGTTCCCTGAACTGTAGATTGCTGTATTGCTGTCCTTGTAGATTGCTGCAATGTTATAATCGGATACATAAAATAAGGGTATTTAGCCTTGCTAAACTAAGCTAACAGTCTGACAATAAGGCTTCTAATACTATGACATGTGGGTTTATTATGCTACCTTAGTGGTATAATAATAAAGGATAAAAAGCTATGAACGAACAAGTTAGAAATATCTTAGAACAGAGTACCACCAAGACGAGCAAGATTGAGCAGCTGCTCCGTCTGGGCCTGATGCGCAGGGAAATTGCCGATTTGGTGACACGTGGCAACTATGGTTTTGTATATAATGTTGAGAAGAAAATGCTTGAAAGAGAAGGTGGAGTCTTGCTGAACAGGGCAGCAACCACCCTGATGGATTACACCTTCACCCACAAGTTCGGTATTGAGATTGAAGCCTATAACTGTAATATGGAAAGACTGGCACGCGAATTGAGGGAGGCCGGTATCCATGTTGCCGTTGAGGGTTATAACCACACGACCAGGGATCATTGGAAGCTGGTGACGGACAGCAGCCTGCAGGGAAATAATACTTTCGAGCTGGTCAGCCCGATACTGGTGGGTGAGAATGGCCTGAAAGAGCTGGAAACGGTATGCTGGGTGCTTGACATCTGTAATGCAAAAGTGAATGACAGTTGCGGGTTCCATGTCCATATGGATGCGGCTGGTTTCAATCTGGACACCTGGAAGAATCTGACTTTGACCTACAAGCATCTCGAACACCTGATTGATGCCTTTATGCCAAGGACACGCCGGAACAATACCTACTGCAAAACCCTCTCCGGTGTTTCCGACGAGAGAATCAAATCGGTAAGGACGATAGACGGCCTGCGGGAGGTCTTTAATAATGACCGATACCACAAGGTCAATTTTGAGGCTTATTCTAGGCACCGGACCGTTGAGTTCCGCCAGCATTCCGGTACGACCAATTTCACAAAGATGGAGAATTGGATCCGGTTCTTGAACGGATTAATTACCTTTGCGAAAAGATCCAGCCTTCCCAGCCGGATGACATTGGAGGAGTTACCCTTCCTGGACGGGAAACAGAAATTATTTTTTAAACTTAGAACTAAAAAGTTAGCGGTATGATACAGACTTATCATTTGCTGGATGGCGGTCAGATAACCGCCGCCAGCCCGGAAGAGTTCGTCCGGCTGCTCCGTGAGGGAAGCCGGTTCGACTATGATTGCACGGATCAGGAGTATATGGAGAACTTTGCCCGGCGTTACGGGGAGCTGCATGGCGTGTCAGTTGCCACCGATACCCCTGAACATTTCCTGACGGACTTGCAAGCCGCCGGTTACGTCCGGTAACCGGTATCGCTCCTTTATTATTAGTCCCTGCTTCAAAGATGAGGCAGGGATTTTTCTTTTTTCATTGCAACCTTTCCTGTCTGCCTGACGGCGTTTCCTCCTGTCAATTCCTGACTATCCATGACTATCCGTGACAGGGTATTTCATCTTTTCCCGGCATTCCTTTCTTTTGCAGTGTAGAACGATATACAATTATAAGCATTACAGTTTTACAGCATTATATTTTTATCTGATTATATAAAGAAAGCGTATGAAAAAAGAACCGTTATTAATTGCCTTTGCCAGCCAGAAAGGAGGAGTCGGAAAGTCTGCCTTCACAGTTCTGGTGGCCAGTATCCTTCACTACCAGAAAGGTTTGAAGGTGGGTGTCGTGGATTGCGACTCCCCCCAGCACAGCATCTCCCGGATGCGTGACCGGGACATAGAAAGCGTGCAGGAAAGTGATTTTCTCAAAGTGGTCCTCTACCGGCAGCATGAACAAATCCGGAAACGTTCCTATCCGGTAATCAAAAGCAATCCGGAGAAAGCGATAGAAGACCTGTACCGCTACATCGAAGAGCAGGATGCCGTCTTTGATGTCGTACTGTTCGACCTTCCGGGAACCCTCCGCAGCGAAGGGGTTGTCCATACCATTTCCGCAATAGATTACATTTTCATCCCCCTAAAGGCCGATAATGTCGTCATGCAGAGTTCCCTCCAGTTTGCCGAGGTGGTGGAGGAAGAACTGATTGCCAGGCACAACTGTAACCTGAAAGGCATCTATCTTTTCTGGAACATGGTCGACAAGCGTGAACGGACAGAAAGCTACGAGTCCTGGAACCGTGTCATACAAAAAGCGGAGTTACACCTGCTGGAGTCACGGATACCGGATACCAAACGCTATAACAAGGAGTTGAGCTCCCTGAAGAACAGTATCTTCCGTTCCACACTGTTCCCTCCCGACAACCGCCAGATAAAAGGTTCGGGTCTCTGTGAACTGATAGAGGAGTTATGTGCCGTAACACATCTGGATGCCTCCCATACCTTATAATAAAAGGAATTATGGACAGCGGAAAAAAGAAATTTGACCCTCGGAGCATTGATGAGAAGGCCATATTGGATATTGTCGCCAGGAAAGGGACGATACGACCGGACTCCCCTGCAACGAGTGTATCCCCTAAGCCGGAGGATACGGCAGAGGAGATTGCCGGGAGTAGCGAAGCTCCGGTCTTTACCACCGGGGAAATCGACGCTTACAGGGCATCCTTCCTGAATACGGTCAGGACCAAATCCCGTAAATCATTGCATATCGATGCCGACCTGCATCGCCGCATCTCTTCCTTGGTATGGGCGGTGGGACGTGGCGAGGTGACCGTAGCCGGTTTTGTAAACCAGGTGCTGGCACATCATTTCGAAGAGAACGGCGGATTGATAAACGCTGTGCTGGAGAAGTATTACCAATCACTAAAATCATAAGGACATGGAATACCTTTTTATTATCCTGTTCATCTATGCCTCTTACCTGAGCATTGAAAAGTATGTGCATACAGGCAGCATTTTCACATGGAGAGGCAGAAAGGACAAGAAGGAACGTCGGACTGCACCTGCCGCCATCCATCCGGCAATTGCTCCGTCTCAGGCGGGAATAATAGGCAAAAGCCGATACCAAATGCGACATTCACTGACAATAGATGACAATAGCGGACAGCCTGAATCAGGCATAGAAAAGAGTGATACCTTTACTCCCGAAAAGAAAACAGAGCCGGTTCTCCGAGTACACGAACCCCTTGATAAGAATACGAAATTCCCGGAAGTTCCGGCTCTTTTTCAAAAACTGAATTATCCTGAAATTGATTATATGCAGGAGCCCTCTCCTTCTTCCGGTGAAGAAAAAGAGGAGATTCCCGAACGCTACGAGATTACGGGATACGTACAGCGGAGCAATCCCCACCGGGCAACCGGTGTCACCTTTGACGATATGGATATGATTGAGAAAGCAATGGCATCGGACGAACTTACGGAAGCGGAACAGGAACAGGCCCGGCAGACTTTCCAAAAGCTGGAAGGCACGAACATGGAAAGGGTACTGCAGGCGAGCGTCTTGGGAAGCAGCGATAAACTGAAACGCTATATGCGTTTGTATGTAGACCGGGGTGAACCCCATTTATTGACTGGAAAGAATAGGGACGACATTCTCCGGGAATTTGATATTACGGAGCATGTGCCCCAATAAAATAGAACAAGTAAGGAATATGAGACAGTATTATGATTCCGGTTGATCCGGGTGCAGCAAGTTTTAAAACAGAATGTATAACCTAAAAAGACGAAAAAGCATGATAGATTTCTTTGACTCCGGTTGATCCGGGCAGGACGGGTTCTTGAAACGTAGTGTATAACCTGTTAAAAGGAAGATATAGATATATGAGAGGCTTCTATGATTCCGGTTGATCCTTACCCTTTACCGGAGCGAACATTAAAAGAGTGATTAACCCCTTAAAAACGGAGGTATCTATGATTGGTTACTATGACTCAGGTTGATCCTAAAAAGACATCGTGGTTGCAAGGACAAATCCGCAGGCAGGAAACTTCCTGCGGTTTGTTTGAAACAAGGTTTTTATTCACATTAAAAAATTAGATTGTATATGAAAAGACATTTTAAAAAGACGGTTGCTCTTATCGCATGAATAGCTGTTTCCACCCTGAGTGCCTATGCCGAAGGGGACGGAAGTGCCGGTATAACAAAGGCCACATCCATGCTTACCGGTTATTTTGACCCCGCCACCAAGTTGATATATGCGGCAGGGGCTATTGTGGGGCTGATAGGTGCCATTAAGGTATATTCGAAGTTCAGTAGCGGCGACCCCGACACCGGTAAAACCGCCGGGAGCTGGTTTGGAGCCTGCGTCTTCCTCATCGTCGCGGCGACAGTCCTTCGTTCCTTCTTCCTGTAATATAGCAGGCTATGGAATACAATATCAACAAGGGAATCGGACGCAACGTGGAATTCAACGGCTTGCAGGCACAATACCTGTACTTTTTTGTCGGGGGCTTGCTGGCCATTTTCCTGCTGTTCGTCATCTTCTATATGATAGGTATTGACCGGTGGTTCTGTATCGGTTTCGGTGTCCTCTCCGCTTTCTCTCTGATCTTCGGGGTGTTCCACCTGAACAAGAAGTATGGTCCCAACGGCTTGATGAAGCTGGCCGCAGTCAAGTACCACCCGTCCTATATCATCAATCGCAAACGTATATCTTCCTTATTTAAAAAACGCATTCATGAGAAATATATTAAAAGCCGCAACGCTGGAAAGTAAGTTTCCAATCCTGTCCGTGGAGGAAGGGTGCATTCTCTCCAAAGACGCGGACGTGACCATCGGCTTCAAGGTCTTTCTTCCGGAGCTGTTCACGGTCACTTCCGCAGATTATGCATCCATGCACGGCACATGAACAAAGGCAGTCAAGGTACTGCCGAATTATACGATAGTACACCGCCAGGACTGGTTTCTGAAAGAAAATTACAAGGCCGACACGCAGAAAGACGGGATGAGTTTTTTGGACCGTTCTTTCGAACTTCATTTTAATGAACGGCCTTTCCTAAATCATTTCTCTTACCTGTTTATCACCAAGACGACTAAGGAACGCAGCCGCAGCCAGAGCAATTTCTCCATCCTCTGCCGGGGGAATATAATTCCGAAGGAAGTCCGGGACAAAGAAACGGTCAGCCTGTTTTTGGAGAGTGTCGACCAGTTCGAGCGCATCCTGAATGACTCGGCCTTTATCCGTCTGGAGCGGTTGACCACCGATGAGATAGTCGGCACACCGCAGCAGGCCGGATTGATTGAAAAGTATTTTTCTCTTTCGCAGCAGGACACGACCACACTGAAGGATATACAGATGAGCGCGTCGGAGATGCGCATCGGGGATGATATCCTCTGCGTACATACGCTTTCCGATGTGGATGATCTTCCCGGTTCCGTCCAGACGGATACCCGGTATGAGAAATACTCCACCGACCGCAGCGACTGCCGTCTAAGTTTTGCCGCTCCGGTGGGGCTAATGCTCTCCTGTAACCATATTTACAACCAGTTCCTGTTCATCGATGATTCGGCAGAAATCCTGCAACGCTTTGAGAAGACGGCACGCAACATGCACTCGCTTTCCAAATACAGCCGAGCCAACCAACTTAACAAGCAGTGGATTGATGCCTACCTGGACGAGGCGCATTCCTTCGGGCTGACCGCCATCCGTTGCCATTGCAATGTCATGGCATGGTCGGACAGCCGGGAGAAGCTCAAGGTGATAAAGAACGATACCGGTTCTGCTCTGGCCCTGATGGGATGCAAGCCCCGTTATAATACCATTGACGCACCTGCCTTGTATTGGGCAGGTATTCCGGGAGGCGAGGGCGATTTCCCTTCCGAGGAGTCCTTTTTCACTTTCGTCGAACAGGGAGTCTGCTTCTTTACGGAAGAGACGAACTATGCGGATTCCCTGTCGCCATTCGGTATCAAGATGGCAGACCGGACAAACGGGAAGCCCCTGCATCTGGATATTTCGGACGAACCGATGCGTCGTGGTATTACAACCAACCGTAACAAGCTGGTCATCGGGCCTTCCGGTTCGGGCAAGTCATTTTTTATGAACCATCTTGTGAGACAGTATTGGGAACAGAATACCCACATTATATTGATCGACATCGGTAACAGTTACAAGGGATTATGTGACCTGATTCACCAGCGCACAAACGGTGAGGATGGCATATATTATACGTATAGTGAAAAACATCCGATAGCTTTTAATCCATTTTTCACCGAAGACAAGGTCTTTGACCTGGAAAAGAAAGAGTCCATTAAAACGCTGATCATGTCGCTCTGGAAAAGGGATACGGAAGTCATTACCCGTGCCGAGGAAGTAGCACTCTCAATGGCGGTTAACCTGTTCCTTGAAAAGATAAAGGAGGACAATGAGCTGGTTCCTTCCTTTAATACTTTCTACGAGTTCGTACAGGGAGAGTTCCGTGGAATACTGGAGGAGAAGCATTACCGCGAGAAGGATTTCGATCTCACTAACTTTCTGAATGTATTGGCTCCTTATTATCGTGGTGGAGAGTACGATTATCTGCTGAACTCCGACGAGCAGCTCGACCTCTTGAACAAGCGTTTTGTGGTATTTGAAATTGACGAAATTAAGGAGCATAAAATTCTTTTTCCGGTAGTCACTGTCATCATTATGGAGGCTTTCATAAACAAAATGAGACGTTTGCATGGGGTGCGAAAGATGATAGTTGTAGAGGAGGCTTGGCTGCGACATGTAAGTCTTGTATATGATTGTTTAACATTCCATTCCACGCGCTGGAAATAGAACGATTAAACCTGTTGTTTCGTCAACAGTAGCCTATGGGAACGTGCGATAGTAAGCAATGAGGTCGTGCGATAGCAGAACCAACAATGAAGCCCTTCCGAAAGGAGAAGTCAGAACCGCGAGGGAACGACAACTGCCGTTAGTATCGAGTGGCAGGGGAGCTAGGCTGAATGGTATGAATAACGTAATGTGAACCGTTGATAAACGTCGTAACTTCGAATGAGCTGTTAATGATACTGGGCTCTAACCCAAAAGGGACGCAGTCGGATAACCTTCTTCATGCTAAGGTTACACGAACATGATGACTGTCGGCGGATAGACGGATTCTAACCCATTCGTTTGTCATATACAAGAAACATGGTAAACCCGTATTTCTCCTGTATAACAGCAGGTAAGCAAACCGTAAGGAAAGCCGAATGAAATGCGGGCAGAGGAATGTGGAAAAAGCGAATGCCATTCTGTAATGGAGCGGATAGAGGTTGAAACATCACCTCACACGAAAGTGGGCTGACTTCCGCAAGGTGACTTTTTACAAGAAACTTTTAGAACTTATTTAAAGGAGAAAAGCAAATGAACGAAAGTAAGACATCGTGTGCATCTACTGACCAAAAGTGGAGCACTTGGGAAAGCATAGACTGGAACAAGTGCGAAATAGCGGTTAATAAGCTACAAGCACGTATTGTAAAAGCTCAGAAAGCAGGCAAACACGGCAGGGTGAAAGCTTTGCAGTGGATGCTGACGCATTCGTTTTACGCTAAAGCTTTAGCGGTAAAACGTGTTACATCGAACAGAGGCAGTAAAACTGCGGGTGTTGATAAAGCTGTGTGGGCAACTTCCAACAGTAAATTCAAGGCCATCAGCGAGCTAAGAAGAAGAGGCTATACCCCTCAACCTCTAAGAAGGATACATATTAAAAAGAGTAACGGGAAGTTGCGTCCATTAGGGATTCCGACGATGAAAGACAGGGCAATGCAGGCATTGTATCTGCTCGCATTGGAACCTGTGTCAGAAACAACTGCTGACAGCAACTCCTACGGATTCCGTAAAGAGAGAAGTGCTGGCGATGCAAGAGAACAATGTTTTTGCGTCCTTGCCAAGACAGCTTCTCCCGAATGGATTTTAGAAGGAGACATCAAAGGTTGTTTTGACCATATCAGTCATGACTGGCTGTTGGAAAATATTCCAATGGATAAAGTCATGCTGAAAAAATGGCTCAAATGCGGTTTCGTTTTCAACAAGGAATTATTCCCTACGGAAGAAGGAACTCCACAGGGTGGAATTATCTCGCCAACTCTTGCCAATATGACATTGGACGGTCTGCAAGCAATGCTCGCAGAAAAGTATTATAGGAAATCCGTTAAGGGACAAGTATATTATCCAAAGGTTCACATGGTTCGATACGCGGATGATTTTATCATTACGGGAAGGACTAGGGAAGCATTGGAGGAAATAAAGCCGTTAGTGGAGAACTTCCTTGAAAGTCGGGGACTTACTCTATCAGAAGAAAAGACAAAGATAACCCATATTGAAGAGGGCTTTGATTTTCTCGGGTACAATATCCGTAAATACAATGGAATACTTCTAATAAAGCCGTCCAAAAAGAGTCTGAAGGGATTCATGGAGAAAATCAGAGGAATCATTGATTCCAATAAAGGTAGTAAACAGGAATCTCTTATAAGACTTTTGAATCCGGTAATAGTCGGTTGGGTGAATTACTACAAGAATTGCGTGGCTTCGGACACATTCAGAAAAGCTGATTACTTGATATTTGAAAAGCTATGGCAATGGGCCAAGAGACGACATCCCAAGAAAGGTAAATATTGGATTGCCAGCAGATACTTTACACGAATAAAGAATCGTAACTGGTGCTTTGTGGCGAACTTCAAAAGGGGTAAAGCGGATGATAAGATTGCCCTCAAAAGACTGTACGACACGAAAATCACCCGATACGTAAAAGTGAAAGGTGAAGCCAATCCTCTCGACCCTGAATGGAAAGAATATTTTGAAAAGCGCAAGACTTACAAGATGCTCAAGTCGCTTAATGGTAGAAAATCATTGCTGTATATGTGGGAAAAACAAAATCATTTATGCCCCATATGCGGAGAACCCATAGACAAAGAACACTCGTGGGGAACTAATGAAAGAATTGTCAATGGAAAGAAAGTTAATTTCTTGGTACATGACAGTTGCAGAAGAAAAGTCATTCAACTTAAATAGATGTAACAATGAGCTGGTTTCTATTAGATAGAAATTTAAAGTTGCTTGAGCCGTATGATTGGAAACTTTCACGTACGGTTCTTAGGGGGGAAAGGGGCAGTAATGCCCCCGACCTACCCGGCAAGGCAATCGCACGTGAAGGCATGGCTGACTATATAAAGTTTTTATACAAAACGGTTAGAAAGTATTTTGGTGAGGCCGTTGTCGTCACTCAAGAACTGGACGATATTGTATCAAGTCCCATTATCAAAGACACCATTATCAACAATGCCGATTGTAAGATTCTGCTGGATCAGCGAAAGTATATTAACAAGTTTGACTCCGTACAGTCCCTGCTCGGATTGACCGACAAAGAGAAAGGGCAGATATTGTCTATCAATCAGTCCAACGATCCGGCACGGAAGTATAAGGAGGTTTGAATAGGCTTGGGAGGTGTCCGGTCCGCTGTCTATGCCACAGAAACCTCTGTCGAGGAGTATCTCACCTATACCACGGAAGAAACCGAAAAACTGGAAGTCACACAAATGACAGAGAAGCTGGGCGGCAATATGGAGCAGGCTATCCGAATGTTGGCAAGTGAGAAGAAAAAGAAAAATAAACGATTAAAATAAAGAAGCAATGAGAAAGAGAATTATAAGCATGTTGTTTGTCCTGTCGGCCTTTATAGTACCGGCAAGCGTACAAGCACAGTGGGTGGTGTCCGATCCGGGCAACCTCGTCCAGGGTATCGTGAACAGTGTCAACGAAATAGTGGAGACCTCGGAAACGGCGCAGAATGCCCTCTCCACATGGAAGGAGACCTCAAAGATTTTCGAGCAGGGGCGTGAGTATTACGACAAGCTGCGCAAAGTGAACGACCTGATCAGCGGCAGCGAGAAAGTCAAGGAGTCCGTCCTGATGCTCGGTGATATCTCCGAGATTTACGTGAACAATTTCGGCAAGATGCTAACCGACAAGAATTTCAGCCAGCGGGAGCTGAATGCGATAGCTGCCGGTTATAACACCATCATGAAGAAGAGCAGCCGCAGCATTACCGAGCTGAAGAATATCATCAATCCCACCGGCATGTCCATGAACGACAAGGAACGCATTGACCTGGTGAACCGGGTATACAGGGAAATGACACATTACAAGGAATTGGCCAACTACTACACCCGCAAGAACCTGCATGTATCCTACCTGCGTGCCAAGGAGAAGAACGAGCAGCAACAGGTATTTGACCTGTACGGCAAGGATGAGCGTTATTGGTAGTCTACAATTTTAAAAGAATCAATTATGGTATTATTATCCATTTCATTTGAAAATATGCACCAGATTCTTCGGAATCTCTATGATACGATGACCAAACTCTGCCACCCGATGATGGACATGGCGATGGCACTCGCTGCATTAGGAGCTTTGTTCTATATCGCTTACCGTGTCTGGCAGTCGCTCTCCCGTGCGGAGCCCATCGATGTCTTTTCGATGTTACGGCCTTTTGTCCTGGGCATGTGTATCCTTTTCTTTGACGTGATGGTGCTGGGAACTCTCAACGGTATCTTTAGCCCCATCGTTCAGGGAACCGGAATGCTGCTCCGTGACCAGACCTTCGACTTGCAGAAGTACCAGCAGGAGAAGGACAAGCTCCGTGCGGACATGATGGCTAAGACGATGATGACCGGACGTGTCTTTGCTTCCAATGAGGAGCTGGATGCGGAACTGGATAACATGGGCTGGAGTGAGGAGGAGCATACGGCCTTGCAGACCATGTATGAGGTTTCGTATGCCTTCTCCCTGCAAGGTATTGTCCAGATGGTCATGCGCAAATTGCTGGAGATTCTCTTCCAGTCCGCTTCGCTGGTCATCGACACGATCCGTACCTTTTTCCTGATAGTCCTAAGCATTTTGGGACCGATAGCCTTTGCCCTGAGTGTTTTTGACGGACTGCAGAACACGCTTGTCCAATGGCTGGCACGCTATATCAGTGTCTATCTCTGGCTACCGGTGGCTGATCTCTTCGGGGCGATGCTTGCCAAGATACAGACGCTAATCCTGCAGGAAGAGATGAACCTGATGGCCGATCCGATGAGTGTCATTGACGTGGACAGTTCCTCGGCCATCTATCTGATATTCATGGTCATCGGCATTATCGGATATTTTTGTGTGCCCACTGTTTCGAACTGGATTGTCCAAGCGGGAGGTATGAGTGCCTATAACCGGAATGTCAACAATACGACATCCAAGGTGACCAATGTAGCCGGTGCTGCGGCGGGTGCTTCGACGGGAAATGTCGGTGCCGTATTATTGAAAAAGTAGAAATTGAAAAAACATAAAATTATGGAATTTAAAAGTTTTAAAAACATCGAATCCTCGTTCAGGCAGATCCGCCTGTTCACGTTGGTCTTTCTGGGTATTTGTGCCTCACTGACTACGTATGCCATCTGAAAGTCCTACCTCTTTGCTAACCAGCAACGGGAGAAAGTATATGTATTGGATCAGGGCAAGTCACTCATAGTGGCGTTATCCCAAGATGCGGCATTGAACCGTCCGGTGGAGGCCCGCGAGCATGTGCGCCGCATGCATGAACTGTTCTTTACGCTGGCTCCCGATAAGGCCGCTATCGAATCCAATATCAACCGGGCCATGTATCTGGCGGACAAGAGTCTTTATAGTTATTACCGGGATTGGAACGAGAAAGGCTATTATAATCGTCTGATCAGCGGTAATATTAACCAGACTGTCCTGGTAGACAGCATGCAGTGTGATTTCGATAACTATCCGTACCGGATCACCACCTTTGCCCGGCAGATGATTATCCGAAACAGCAATATCACCGAGCGTTCCCTGGTCACCCGTTGCTTCCTGCAGAGTACGGTCAGGTCGGATAATAATCCGCAAGGCTTCATGGCGGAACGCTTTGAGATTTTGGAAAACAGGGATATAAGGACCGTTGAACGCTAATATATTAAGGTAATGAAAAGCAGGAAGATAAAGACAGAGATCAGCGAAAAACTGAAGAACGTTTGCGAGGAGCTGTCCGAAAAAGAGCGTAAGGGAGTGCTTGTGGGCATGCTGGTTACCAGTACCGTTCTATGTGGTATCACCGTAGCACGCGCTTTCGGGCGTTTTCTCTCTCACGGCACACAAAAGGAGTTGCCGTTTGTCCATCCGGTGGACTCCCTCCACCGGGCGGATAAAGACAGTATAATGTATCACCCTAAAACCAACGAGTAATGGAAGATAAAGATTTGGAAAAGCCCGAAGCGGCAGAAGAAACGGCGGTACAGCCGGAAAACGGCAGAGCCTTGAAGGAAGAACCTGAAAAAGAGAAGAAGGTGCTCACACCGGAAGAGATGGAAAAAAGAAGGAAGTTCATTGTGATTCCGGCCTTTGTGCTGGTCTTCCTGGGAGTCATGTACTGAATATTTGCCCCCTCCGGCAAGGAAAACGAGACGGAAGCCCCCGGAAATTCAGGATTCAATGTGAACGTACCCGAACCTACCACTGCCAAACTGGTGGATAAGAAGACCGCTGCCTATGAGAAGCAACAGGCGGAAGTGGAGGAAGAAAGCCGGATGAAGTCGTTGGAGCAGCTTGCCGGGACATTAATGAACGAAGGAAAGGGGGCATCCGATACCGGTGAAAAAGAAAAGGACGGAGACCGGTTGCAACAGTCCGTTAATACCTACGAGCAAATCTCCGGGCAGTTGAATGACTTCTATGAGACTCCCAAAGAGACGGCAAACAGCGATTTGGAAAGAAAAGTAGATGAACTGAACAAAAAGCTGGAAGAGGCGGAAAAGGAGAAGAACAAGGCGGCTACCCGAGAAGAACTGATGGAGCGGTCCTACAAGATGGCGGCAAAGTATCTGAACCCGGATAAGGATACGGTCCAGGAGAAAGCTGTCGGAAAAGAACCCACGGAAACTGTTCCGGTTCAGCGGGCGGAGTATCAGACGACCTCCGGCCTTTCACAACCTGTTACGGATTCCGCCTATATCGCTTCGCTTACTGTCGAGAGGAATTACGGTTTTAATACTGCTGTCGGGAACAGCTACCAAATGGGGACGAATACCATCGCCGCCTGCATTTCGGAGAACCAGATCATTGAACAGGGAGGCAGGGTAAAACTCCGGTTGCTGCAACCTCTACAAGCCGGCAACATTACCGTTCCGGAGAACAGTCTGGTAACAGGTGCGGCGGTCATACAGGGAGAGCGTCTGGATATCCTGATCAGCAGCATCGAGTATGCCGGGAATATCATTCCTGTTCAGTTGGCGACTTACGATATAGACGGGCAGAAAGGTATTTTCGTTCCCGGATCGGAAACCCGCAATGCGGCAAAGGATGCGGCTGGAACGGTCAGCGAGAGCATGGGAAACAGCGTTTCGTTTGCACGTTCTGCCGGACAGCAGGTGGTCATGGACCTGATGCGCGGAGTCATGCAGGGCGGCACGCGGTTGATCGCCGGACGGGTTCGCGCGGTCAAGGTGACACTGAAAGCCGGATATAAGGTGCTGCTGGTCACAAAGAGACAATAACGGATTATTCACTTTAATAAAAAAGACAAGACAATGAAAATAGTTATAGCATTCTTGATGGCTGTTCTGGCCTCGGTATCCGGTTTTTCACAGGAGGAAAGGCCGGTAAATCCCGTCAGGATTCTGACGGCGGGCCAGCATATCATCCCTTATAAAATAGAGGTCACTTTTGGGAAGACGGTGCATATCCTCTTCCCTTCGGAAGTGCGCTACGTGGATTTGGGCAGTAACAATATCATCGCAGGCAAGGCTGACGGAGTCGAGAACGTGGTACGTGTCAAAGCGGCGGTGAAGGAGTTTCCGGGAGAGACGAACTTCTCCGTGATTACAGGAGACGGCTCTTTCTTTTCCTTCAATGTCGTTTATAAGGAAGAGCCTTCCACACTGAATATCAATATGGACCAGTGGATGAACCCGGACGAGGGAGAAAAGAAAGGAGGCAGCTCCATCCGTGTCACGGAACTGGGCGAGGAAGATCCGACGGTCATTGCCAGCGTGATGTACACCATCCACCGGCTGGACCGTAGGGACGTGAAGCATATCGGATGCAGGCAGTTCGGGATGCAGGCTCTTTTAAAGGGCATTTATGTGCATAAGGACCTGATCTTCTTCCATGTTTCCCTGACGAACAATTCCAATGTGCCTTTCGATGTGGATTTCGTGCGATTTAAGATAGTGGATAAGAAGATAGCCAAAAGGACGGCTCAGCAGGAAACTTATATTGAACCGGTACGCACGCTCAATGCCCTGACACGCATCGAAGGAAAGAGCACGGGACGGATCGTGTATGCCTTTCCGAAAATTGTCATTCCTGACGACAAGTTGCTGGAAGTGGAAATTTACGAGAAAGGGGGAGGCCGTCACCAGCGGTTCTATATTGAGAACAGTGACCTGGTGGACGCGCGTATTGTGAATGAATTAATCGGTGAGTAATCATGAAAAGAGTTTTATTTATTTTGTTATGCATTTGTCTGCCCTTTGTGGCAGGCAAATCTTTTGCCCAGCGTTACCTGCCGGGGCAGAAAGGTATCCAGCTTACGTTAGGCGGTGTAGACGACTTCGGTTCAAATGTGAAGCATCTGCATGGTAATTTCCAGGTCGGACTGGCTCTGAGTCGGTATAACCGGAACCATTCCCGCTGGCTGTTCGGGGCGGATTATGTGAAAAAGCACTATTCCTATAAGGATGTTGCGATCCCCAAAGCGCAGTTTACCGGGGAGGTAGGTTATTTCGTGCCGTTCATCTCGGACCGTGGTAAGAACGTGTTCTTCTCTGCCGGTCTTTCCGCTCTGGCGGGTTATGAGACGACCAACTGGAACTGCAAGCTGCTCTATGACGGGGCGACTTTAAAGAATGACGGATGCTTCATTTATGGTTTTGCCCCGGCTTTCGAGATGGAGGCGTTCCTTTCCGACAGGCTGGTTTTTCTTTTCAATGTCCGCCAGAGGATATTCTTCGGATCATCCGTGGGGAATTTCCACACGGTGGCAGCTGTCGGTGTCAAGTACATTTTCAATTAGCGGCAACAGTATGGAACAAGGCAATTGGAACGTGGATGAGATGCTTCATTGGCTGGATATGAAAATAAACCGGGAAGACCGGAACATACGTGAACAAAGCAAGAAGATGAATGAGAATTTCCTACACTTTTTCGAATGGAATGCGGAGAGCCTGTATAAGTCTCATTTTATGTCCGGGTGTTATAAGATACTCCGGCAGGCGGTGGACGGGGCAAAGGGCATGGATACGGTTTGGAATATTGTTGAGGACAACATTGCTTACTGTGAGAACAAACTGTTGAACGGTCAGGTGGATTGTAACAGTTCCAGCCGGACAACGAATGTTGCCCATTTCCTGAAGTTGGAGTGTATGCAGCAGTTAGTTAGGGATTACCGGGAATTCGCGAATATCCTTGCGCAAACGCCTCCCGAAGAGAATTTGCAACAGACGGCTAATAAAACAGAAAAGAAGAGAGAAGAGCCGCCTGAAAGAAAGATAAAAACGGGCATCAGGCGTTAGCCGACAACGGACTCAATCAAGTAAATTATTCATTTAGTAATACGTAAAATCATGAAGATGAAATTAATAATAAGTGGTATCATGCTCACATTGCTTTGCCTGCTGGGTGGCTGTGATGATAAATTGGAAGTACAGCAGGCTTATGATTTCTCGCTAACGTCCTGGTATCTCCAGAAGACCATTTCCCCGGATGAGACCGTGGAGATTCGTCTGACACTCAATCGTAGCGGAAACTATGAGGAAGCCGGCTATCAAATCGGTTATATACAGATGGAGGGTAGCGGCGAGGTGTACGACAAGAAGAAGGTCTATCGGGTGAACCGGGAGATGCAACCGTTGGATTCGATAGCGGAGTTGGATGACAGCGATCCCTGCCGCCAGGTATTCACGCTCTTCTATCATAACCGAAGCAGCAAGAATGCGGAAATTAAATTCGTGATAGCGGATAATTTCCATCAGGAAAGAGAACTGGATATATCCTTTCAGAGCGAAACTGAAACGGACATGGAACTATAAATCGGACAACAATGGATAAAAGTGATTTAAGGATCGAACAATTGCAGCAATATCTTGACAAGAAGAAAGGGGTTGTGGAAAGCGATATAAAAGAGTATAACCAGCAACTGGGAAAAAACTATCTTCATTTCTTTGACTGGCATGCCGATGACTTGTATAAGGCCTGTTATATGGATAAGAATTATAAGGCCATTCAGGAGGCGATTGATACCGCTGAAACGCCGAAGGACATTGAAGGCTATTTGAAGCGTTGTACCCTGTATGTAGAAGAAGATCTCCTGAACGGTCCGCTTGTCAAGAAAAGTACCAACCCGATGTCGAATATGGCCCATTCCCTGGAGATGGAATGCAAACAGGAGTTACTGAAGGACCTCCGGTATTTAAACAGGCTTCTTCAGAGTGAGACTGTAAGTGAAAGAATAAGGCCGCAAGAAGCACCCCGACAAGAAATTGTGCCTGTGAAAGAAAAGAAGAAAACGGGACCACGGTTGAGATAGTATCAATTGAAAGCAATAAAAAAGCTACTGAATTTTTGTTTCAGTAGCTTTTTTATTTATCCCGGTCTTATATTCCGGCTATACCAGATAAGCCTCAAAAAGATAATGTATGAATAACCGGCCCTTTTCCGTCCAGACCGTCAACATGGCCGTGCCTGTTTCTCCTGTGCGGCTTTCCCATACATGGGTCCGGGTTGCTGTATAGCCTTGATTCTGGTAAGGAGCTTTGAGCAGCCACTGACCGGATTGACGGAACTGGATGCCTGCCCATCGGAGCCGCTTGTTCAACATTCCGGCAGTCATTCCCAATTCTTTCGCTATCTGTGTGGTCGTGTAGGTGCTTTGGGATTGCAGGACTTTGTCGTAATACTGAACTTTTGGGGCCTGTAGCTTGAGTTTCAGGATAGCATAGTTGTTCTCCTTCTCCAATGCTGAAATACGGCTGTCTCGCTCTTTTATACGGTTCTGTGCGAGCAATATGGCACGCGCAAGCAGTTCATTATCCGTTTCGCCATTCTTCTTAAGAAGATAGCCACCGTTCTTTAGTGTTTCGGGAACCAGTTCATCAAATATCCAGCTTTCGAATTTCTCAGCGGAAGGCAGCTTGCTACCGGCAATCAGCCGGTATACGTTTCCTTCGCTGATGTACTTGATTTTCTGGACGGCACTGCGTGTAGGGGTGTCGTAAACCACGACACCCATTGGTTTACAATGTCTTACGACGGCATCTCTCGGATTGGAGTAGCCAAGTGCGGCGGCAACATCCGAGGCGCAGAACCATATTTTCCCGTCAATTTCCAGTGTCCGGATGCGTCCGAACTCGGGATGTTCAAATATCGATACTTTATTCATGACTGTTTAATTTATAGGTTTCTTCTATTGCTTTAAATATCTCGTAGACTACCTGGGGGACGATAGCGTTCCCGTATCCTTTAATGGATGCCTGTCTTCACCGAGAAAAGGAGATACCGTCCAATCGGGTGGAAAGCCCATCATCTCGGCTACAAACAGGGGATTGAGTTGGAAACTCTTTCCAGTCCGGGCGAAGAAATCCGGAAGGCTGTTCTTCTGTGGTATCTTTCCCCGTTTCTTCAGGTTCTCCAGTGAAGGTGCGCCTTTCCAATCCCGCGCTGTCGGTGTCGGCATCACTTGTCCTTCTGCCAGCCATTGTAGGATCGATTCTTCCAGATTGTTCCCGTCCGTGTTTTCCAGCTCAGTATTGTCCGGTATCGGTTCCGGTAGTATCCCGTAAAAGTCCAGAAAATCCGTCAGGCCGTTGGGATTCTTCTCTCCGGCTATCTGGGCATGGGGTGAGGATAAATTCATCGATTTCCATTTCCTGACTCTTTCGGCATGGTGTATCTCTGTTGCCACTGGCGTTGGCAGAAGCATTCCATGGATTATCTCCGGTAGTCCCTGCTGCCTGCTGCCCGGCCCCCTGCGCTTGTAGTCCTGTGCCGTCACGGTGGGCAATAAACCAAACTCTATCCCGTCTGTGAGGTGCACCGACGGAACAAGCCGGTATAAGTACCGGCTGGACGGAATATCCTTCGCGTTCAAGATCACGGCAAATGGTTTCAACAACATATTGCTGTCGTCTTTTAAATACAGGCTCACTCTCTCCGAATAGAGTGGATTGACTTCCCACTTCAGTCTCCTGACCGGGCTGTACCATCGTGAGGATGCCAGCAACGTTCTCACCAATGACCCAATCGGGCCTGATCTCATGTATGGCCCTGAGCATGTGAGGCCAGAGATAGCGGTTATCATCCGCTCCCTTTCTTTGGCCTGCGACGGAGAATGGTTGACAAGGAAAACCTCCTGTAAGGACATTGATTTTTCCTCTCCATTCCCTGAAATCTGTCGTTGTGACATCTGTATAACTTTTCGCATCTTTAAACCAGTAATTTAGAATGGTATTACAAAAATCGTCTATCTCGCAATGGAAGGCATTCTGCCATCCCATTCATTCGGCAGCCAGGTCTGGGGCGCCGAATCCACTAAACAGGGAAGCGTGTACCAGACGCTTCCGCTGTTTCTTGTCTTGCTCTTCTTCTTTCATTGTTTATTCATTATTTAGAGGTTCGAGGTTCATTACTTTTTTGTCGATCTTACGATAGATGCTCCCCATCTCCAGCATATTTTCCAATCGGAGCAGGTCCGTGATTTCATAGACGGTCATCCCTTTCTGTGTCGTGAAGCGGATATATCCTTTCTGTCGCTGTATCTCCACTTCTTCGGGAGTCATGTGCAGGACTTCACAGATTTCCTGCAAGGTCAGGGTAAGGCTTACTTCCTTAACTGTGTAGATGTAAGTCAGGATGTTCAGCATCTGGAGGCATTTGCGGTGTGATTTGACGAGTGCTGCGAATTTGTTTCGTTCTATGACGATTACTTTACTTTGATTTTCCATGTGAATTTTTATTTATGAGTTAATAGAATCGGATATGAAATCTTCGTTTAGACATTCTTCTCTCAGGAATTTATATACGTCAGAAGCCCAGAAGTAAATCTTGCCGCTGAGTTTGAAAAATGGGAGTTTCCCGGAATTACGCCAGCGGATCAGTGTCCGGTCGCATACTTTCAGCATCAGGCGCATATCCCGGCTGTCCAGCATTTGCTTACCGTTGAAACTGGTTACTGCTTCCAGAGCCGTTTCCAGCTTGGCAATCAGTTTTCGTTGTTCCTCAAAGTTGTCCTTTATCATTGCTTTGAGTATCTCAATATCATTTCTGTTCTCTTCCATACAATATTCCTTTGTTCTAATGGGTTATTTTTCTTTCTTCGGTTGCAAAGTTTTCAAAATTAGGCATGAAAAAATAGGGCTGACGGTAACCGCCAGCCCCACATTTTCCTTGTAACTCACTTGGTATCAATGTGAATTTTCAGAATATTTTTTCTTCATCAGGATAGAAAGGGGAATACACGCAATTCTCCTTCTTAAAAAAGAGACTGATAGAATGACAGAGGATATCGGATAAAAAAAGGGCTGACAATTAATTGTCAACCCTTCTATAAATATGCTATGATTAACTTGGAAGCATCAAAAACATTGCTTACCTTTGTGTTACAGAGATATTTGAAATTATGCAGAGCAATGCAATGTGTAGCTGAACTTCCACTACTATATCGTTACCTGCATCTTTATAAAAACACTTTTAATCGCTGATTTATAAAAGATTAAAACGAACTACACTCTTTTAAGTAATAAAACACTTTGTTTCAAGCCTATGAAACTGCAGTTTCCCCTAATGGAAACTAAAGTTTCCCGCCTTGAAACCAAAGGTATCCCCTGTTGAAACTTCTATTTACATACCAGCTTATATTTATATGCAGGCATGTTCATTTCAGACGGTGATAGATGAATGATTAGGTGATAGGTGGAGAACAATCTATCACCGCCCTGAAAGCTCGATGAACAAGGTGTTTCAGAAGGATGGTGATAGATTGAAAGATGATTTCCATTTTTATGTATGGAAAGTTAGAATATGTGCCATCATTCAATGACAGCTGCAAAGCCACCATTTCTAACCATCTTTATAGTTAGCTGCTCCCCGGCTTTCACCTGGGATGACTTGCAACGATAATCCATCGCCTGACGTCCTGCGTTGATACCATCCTCAAAAGATGTCATTTGATAAGAGCGATCTTTATTCAAGAAATCTAACTTTATGGTAAACTCACGTTCCTTTTCACCATTGTTAGTCATTCCTCCTATAAACCACTTATCGCCTTTCCGTTTTGCCACAATGACATATTCACCCGCTTTAGCTTCCAGTGCCACAGTCTCGTCCCATGTTACGGGAACTTGTGTGATGAAACGGGTACAATCTTCATTACGATAATAAAGAGTAGGATTATCTGCCAACATCTGCAGACCACTCTCAAAAACCACAAAGAGTGCCAACTGATAAGCACGTGTTCCAATACTTGCAGCATTAGGACGTTCCGACCGATACACATTAGGCTGCATACTAATCATCGCTCCAGGAGTATAATCCATCGGACCGACAGCATTACGCATAAATGGTAAATACAAACTATTATCCGGATAACAACCGCCCATTTGTTCCATGCCACGCACTCCTTCGTAAGACAGTACATTCGGATATTTATATTCCAGCCCAGCAGGTTTGAAAGAACCATGAAAATCGACAAACAAATGATGTTTGGCTGCTTCCCGGGCTACCCGTTCGTAATAGTTGACCATCCACTGATCGCTTCTGTCCATAAAATCAATCTTTAGTCCTTTTACTCCCCATTCATTGAAAGTCTTAAAGAGATCAAAATTGTTTTCTACAGTCAACCATGTCAACCAAAGCACAATCCCTACATTTTTTTCTTTGCCATAACGAATCAACTCGTGCAAGTCTACTTTGGGATTAGGCGTATAAGGATCACGCGTACTTTTAGCCCAGCCTTCATCCATAATGATATATGGAATACCAAATTTAGAAGCAAAATCAATGTAATACTTATAAGTATCCAAGTTATAACCGGAAACAAAATCCACATCCGGTCCGTAAGGAGAAGCGTCATTCCACCATTCCCAGCTTACCTGTCCCGGCTTAATCCATGAAATATCCTGAAGTTGATTCTTTTCAGCCAGTTTATAAGTCATTGTGTTCTCAATCAACTGCTTATCATTTTTACTTATCACAAAGTAACGCCAAGGATAATTTCTCGTACCTTTTGTTTTAGCAATGTAATCAGCTTCTTGAGTAATCTTCACACTACGATCACTGTTTTCGGCAAACGCAAGCGGAGCTTTAGGAAAAACAGAAATTGCTCCGTTCGTGCCCGTTCCTTTGAGAAACATACATGGATAATCAGCCAAATCCGACTCGCTGATTAATATTTTATAGTCTTTTTGTGTGTCAATCAATACCGGCAAAACAGCTATCCGTTCTTCAGGCTTCCACGCATTACTTTGAACATGTGTGTAAGGTTCCTCATAAGCTGTATGGAAACTTCCCGGTTGTTGCAAGTGAAGAAGATAATCCGACGGGAAGTTGATAGCAAACTCTTCGTTCATTACTTCAACATCACCTTTTTGTGAGGTAATAAACCGGTAAGCAACTCCATCGTCAAAAGCACGGAATTCTACTGAATAATCTTTAAAGGTCAGTAGCAATTGATTATAACGATTATTGACTTTCGAATATTTCAAAGGAACAATAGGAGTTAATTGCTCGTCGACACTCCATTGCTTCTGACGACGCAACTTAGGGTTCTGTCCCAACACTTGATTTTTCAGAACCAACAAAAGAGAATTGTCTTTCAACAATACATCTCCGTTATAATCTATACTATAATAGATTTTATCCGAGAGATTCAAGGACACTTTCAGCTCTCCATTGGGAGAAACCAACTCTAACCGGTTCTGCGCATGAAGTAGTGAAACTAAGCACAAACACACAACTAACAGAATATATCTTCTCATGATTTAGATATTTAATTAATAATCGTTTTACATTGGCAAATGTAATAAAAACATCACTTCGTACTATCAAGCGGACTGGATAATACTCCTTCAAAAGTCATTTTCACTGGTTTAATATACCCGTTTTCATCAAAATACATTCGATCAATACAAGTTGCACGACTATTTGCTGCTGTTTCACCTAACGGACGACGATGATAAACAATATACCATTCATCTTCTCCGGCTCCTTTTATCACCGAATGATGTCCTGCTCCGGTAGCTACCGAAAGATCCTGTTCCAGGATTTTACCAACCCTTTTGAACGGACCAAAGGGAGAATCTGAAATGGAATATGCTACACTATAGTTCGGGAGTCCCCAGCCACCTTCCGACCACATGAAATAATATTTTCCATTACGTTTCAACATAAATGGTCCTTCTACATAGTTTTCCGGAGTGACTTCCTTATACATCGTTCCGTCCTCAAAAGGAACAATACTCAATAAGTCAGGAGCCATTTTCACCATATTACAATGTCCCCAGCCACCATAATACATGTAATATTGCCCGTCATCATCCTTGAATACAAACTGATCGATAGGTTGAGCCCCATGAACGATCTTATCAATCAGCGGCTTACCCAAAGCATCCTTAAAAGGTCCGGCAGGACTATCTGACGTAGCAACACCAATCCCTCCTACTTCATTATTATTCTGAATATCATTAGCTCCGAAAAACAAATAATACTTATCATTCGCTGAAAGCACCGCTGGCGCCCAAAGAGCACGACGAAGCCAACTGATATTCTCTTTTGATATGACTTTCGGATGCTTTGTCCAGTTCACCAAGTCTTTAGACGAAAAGGCATCCATAAAGGTTTGTTCATCATAAGGTGCCGAATACGTAGGATAGATCCAATATTCATCTCCAAACACGACTCCTTCGGGATCGGCATACCAACCTTTAAAAACAGGATTACCACTCTTTTTCTTTTCTGAAAAATTTGCCTGATATTTCATTGTCTTTCCAGGCAACGACAAAGAAGGAGCTACCGCTTCATCCGATACCGCACGCTTATAGTTCGGTTTACTGCTCATGACAAAACGTAGTTTCACGCCATCACGTATATCCTCATATTTCAAATAAGACTTGTCATACTTCTTGCCGTTCACATACAATTCCTTTACATACACATTCTTCGGCGACCAATTATCTGCTACCATTTCAATCACCTTTCCGTTACTCATCCGAACAGTTATTGCCTCAACGCAAGGAGAACCGATGTTATACATATTGCTTGAAGGAGCCACCGGGTAAAAGCCTATGCAATTGAACATATACCAAGCCGACATCTGTCCGCAATCGTCATTGCCACTTAATGCATCCGGAGTATCGCCATAGAAACGGTCAGCAATCGTCCGTACCCACTTCTGACATTTCCAAGGTTCTTTCAAGTAATTATAAAGATACGCTACATGATGGCAAGGTTCATTTCCATGCCAATAGGCTCCGATACGGCCTTGAATATCATGTGCTCCCGGAATGTCATCCGGCAACTCTACTGTGAACAGTTCGTCCAACCGGTTGCGGAACCAGTTTTCGCCAGCTTCGTTGATATATCCTTGTACATCTTGTGGTACGTACCAGGTATATTGTACAGTAAAGCCTTCCGTAATATCCCCCCATCCATTTACAGATCCGGGGCCCTGATAAGCTACCGGAGTAAACGGTGTACGCCAGTTTCCCTGACTGTCCTTGCCACGCATATACTTCGTTTCCGGATCAATCAAAGTCTGATAAGAGAGTGCACGATTCAAGAAATAACGATAATCATCCTCTTTACCCAAAGCCTTGGCAGCCTGTGCCATACAATAATCATCATACGCATATTCCAATGTTTTAGATACTGATTCCGCCTCTTTATCGAAAGGCACATATCCCATCATACGATACTCCGGCAAACAGTCATAATTCGGATTCATCGCCGTGGTCTTCATAGCCTCATACGCACGTTCGTAATCGAACCCTTTTACTCCCTTCACAATCATGTCAGCCAATACGGAAACTGCATGATAACCAATCATACACCAAGTCTCATTTCCATAAAACGACCAGACAGGCAGCATTTTCTCCACACTTTTATCATAATGAGCCAACATGGAATTGGCAATATCGGCATTCACTTCCTGCTGCACCAGATTGAACCAGGGATGCAAAGCCCGGTAGGTATCCCAAAGAGAGAATACCGTATAGTTGGTAAATCCTTCGGCTTTCTCTATATTTTTATCTAATCCTCGAAACTGCCCGTCTACATCCTGAAAGATGAACGGATGCAAAGCCGCATGATAAGCCGACGTATAGAATGTTCTTTTCGTTTTACGGTCGGCAGTAAGGGTATATTTTCCAAGTTCTTTTTCCCACAGTGCTTCTCCTTTAGCTTTCAGTTCATCGAAAGCGAGTCCGGCAAGTTCCGCCATATTGTTCTTTGCCCCGTTTGTGCTGACCGATGAAATAGCAGTTTTTACAATCACTTCCTCTCCGGCTTTCGTATCAAAAGAGATGCAAGCCATCAAATTCTTTCCCCAGGCTTCATAGCTGCTACGAAACCGGGAGGTATTGTAAATCACCGGTTTCTTATTCTGCATAAAGCGCAAACCGGTCAACTTTTTAGAGAAAGTAGCCGTGAAATAAATATGCCGTTCCGGTCCCCAGCCTTTTACCAGTTTATATCCGGTGATGGTGGAATCATTTTCCATGCGCAGATTCGCCCATTCACAAGATTGCCATAAAGTATGGTTCATATCGATCATAATAAAAGCTTTATCCGATTGAGGATAGGTGAAGCGAAACATACCACTACGTACTCCTGACGTCATTTCAGCCTTTACTCCATAATCTGACAGCTCCACCGCATAATAATTAGGTGATGCCCATTCCTTCTCATGAGAATAACGTGAACGGTATCCCTTTTCCGGCTCCTCACGTGTCCCTGGATCCAGTTTCATCTCTCCTGTTCCGGGAATAAACAGAAAGTCTCCCAAATCAGGTATACCAGTCCCGCTTAAATGAGTCAGGCTGAATCCCAACAAGGTGGAATGATTATATTTATAACCAGAAGCCGCATCATAGTATTTACTATCTGTGTCCGGACTCATCTGAATTCCTCCGAAAGGAATCTGCGCACCCGGATATACATTACCATAACCATCTGTTCCCACAAATGGATTCACATAATCAATCAGTTTCTCGGTTTGAGCCATGCCCGGCAAAATACTCACCAGACACGACCAAACCAAAAACAATCTCTTTTTACCCAATCTACTAGCCATATTTATTCTTATTGTGCTTGTACATCTCCTACCGCAACTTGATATTCGTGCCACAGTTCATCAATATTATATTCATTCCCTAAAATATGTTTGATAGCACCATCAAACGACCAAGGCACCACCTCCAACGTACTGCGATTGAACTTACGCAAGAATTCAGGGTCTTTGTTATCACGCAGCCAGACAAAGAAATAACCGGCCGTACGATAACCGTCCATATAGTTCCCACCTTTTGGACGGGCATTAGGACCATCGAAACCACCGTTTGCCACACGTACAGCATCGGCCATGCCTTCAATAAATGCCCAGAAAACACGGTTAGTCCCATAAGAACCAATTCCTTGCGGTTCCAGCTGATAGGCATGTGTCAGTTCGTGCAGCAATACTCCGCGCGTTTCGAAAAACAGCTTTGCCGTATCATTCTTCGCAAATGATTTCTCAATATGCCGCGTGCTATAGAAGATTGTGACATCACCATTACCGCCACCTTTAGCTGAAACTCCTTCAATATCTTCCAACGTATAATGTATCTTGTTCACTGTCGGAATACTATCATCCGGAGAATTATAAAGGGTGGCCAATACCTCACGTGCCTGGGCCTTGATATACGATTCCGCATCGGGAATAATCCGGTGATAGACATCAGAACCTTTCGTTTCCGGTGCTTTATCTTCAAACAGGATAGTGCCCACATTATATTTTCCCCATGTGTCAGTCACAACTTCAGCCTGATTCTTTGAAGTTGCAGAACAAGCTCCCATAGCGATTAGCATACAGGTAACATAGATCAAGTTTCTCTTTTTCATATCTTTATTTTATTATTTATTGATTCCGTCGGTTAACGAGTAAGGTTTGTCTTCTTTCGTCAGGCCACGACGCTTGTTGGGCGATGCTGACATCTTAAACTCCAATACTCCACCTTTCAATATATCCTCGTGCGTAATATACATCTTATCATATACTTTCCCGTTCAGTTTCAGAGACTGAACATAACGCTTCTTGTCACTGACGCCCGGTGCTTTGATTTCCAATGTATTGCCATTGGGAAGTTTCAGCTTCAGATAAGGCAAATACGGGGCTCCCAGTACATACTCGTCTGTTCCGGGACAAACCGGATAGAAACCCATTACGGAGAAAAGATACCAAGCAGACATCTGTCCGCAGTCGTCATTGCCACCCAGTCCGTTGATGTCATTACGATACATCTTATTCAGGATTTCACGCAACCAGTACTGTGTTTTCCAAGGTTCAGAGGTCCATGCATAGAGATAAGGAATATGATGGCTGGGTTCATTGCCATGCACATATCCGCCAACCAGGCATTCTTCCGTTATATCCTCGTTGTGTTCATAGTACTTTTCCGGCAGATGCATAGAGAACAGCTTATCCAGTTTGTCTACAAACACTCTCTCCCCTCCCATCAGGTCCATCATGCCAAATACGTCATGAGGCACATGGAAAGAGAAGTTCCAGGAATTTCCCTCAATGAACCCCTCACCATAGGTCTGCAACACATCAAACTCCTTTTTGAATGAACCGTCATTAAATCGGGGACGGGCAAAACCAATCGTCGTGTCATAGATATTACGGTAGTTCAAAGCACGCTTCCGATACGTTTCGGCAATCTCTTTCTTTCCGGATTTTAAGGCAGTCTGATAGATGGTCCAGTCATCATACGCATATTCCAACGTGGAGGAAGCTGCCGTACCGCTTTTGTCCAACGGGATATAGCCCAGTTTCATATAGTCCGCCACTCCTTCGTAATAAGGTACAGTAGAAGTACTGACCATTGCGTCCAAAGCCTCGTCTACATTGGAAAAAATTCCTTTAGTTATGGCATCCGCCAACACCGATACGGCATGGTAGCCACTCATACACCAGTTCTCATTACCCATCAGACTCCAGACAGGCAACATCCTGTGCACACTTTGCTGTTCATGCTTAATCATTGACTCCACCATGTCCACACTACGTTCCGGCTTCACTAGATTCAGGAACGGATGTTCCGCACGGTAGGTATCCCAGAGTGAAAATATCGTGTAGTTGGTGAAGCCTTTTGCCTGATGGATATTGTGATCCAAGCCACGATAAGATCCGTCTACGTCCATATAGACCGACGGATTAATCATCGTATGATAAAGCGAAGTGTAGAGCATTGCTTTCTGGTCTGCAGTTCCTTCCGCCTCAAAATGATCGAGTTCATTGTTCCAGTCCGTTCGGGCGGCTTCTGCCAGTTCTTCAAAGCTTTTTCTGGAAGCTTCGGCATGTAGATTCTTGATAGCTCCCTCGGTACTGACAGCCGACAATGCCACCTTTACGACCAGTTCGGATTCTTTGACTGTATCAAAGTTGAAGTAAGCCACAATCTTGCGTCCTGTAATCTCCGGAAAATTCTTTTCCATATTGAAACGACGCCAGAAGCCATTATAACGCACTTTTTCTTTGTCCTTATACCCATATTCCCTTATAGGTTGTGAAAGAGAAATTGCAAAATAAGTATAGTTGGTTCTTGCCCATCCGTTTGTTATGCGATAGCCCGTAAGCAAGGTATCATTTTCAACCCGCAGGTTTGCCCATAGTACCTTACCGTCATAATTATAGATACCATGTACCAAGTCCAGAATCAGATGACCGTCTTTTCCTTTCGGGAAGGTATATTTATGTATACCCACACGTTGCGTTGCAGTCAACTGCGCCTTAATGCCATAATCATCCAGCATCACTTCATAATATCCGGGAGCAGCTTTTTCCGTGGCATGGCTGAAACGGGAACGGTATCCTTCGTCCGGGTAATCCGCCCTGCCGGGATTCAGTTTCAGTTCACCTACGGCAGGCATCAGTAAAATATCGCCCAGGTCCGAATGTCCGGTTCCGCTAAGGTGTGTATGGCTAAAACCCACAATTGTCTTATCACGATATTGATAACCGGCGCAATACTCATAGGCGTTCTTCTGATAGGCTCCGTTTACGTTATGTGGAATTGTGTCTGTATCCGGGCTCAACTGTACCCATCCGAAAGGTGTGCAAGCACCGGGAAAGGTATGCCCCATACCATTAGTACCAATTATCGGATTCACATAATCCACTGGTTGTTGAGCCATGGCGGACGATACTGTAACCGCCGCCATAGCCATTATCCCTAATCTCTTCTTTATACCCATATCCAGTTAGTTTTAGTCGCGAGAGAAAGAATACGGATAATCTGATTCATTCACACCTCTTCCCATATTGGGTTTATTATCCATATTAAATAGCAGTCGCCCGCCCTTTAATAAATCAAAATGGTTCAAATAGTTCTTCGTATAGTTCTTGCCATTATAGTTCAATGAACGGATATAACGGTTTTCATCACTGTTCTTGGGAGCAGAGATTTCCAGCTTCTTCCCGTTTTCCAATGTAATAGTTGTCTTTTTGAAATAGGGAGCTCCCAGCACATATTCATTGCTGCCCGGACATACCGGATAGAAACCTAATGCCGTAAAGACATACCAGGCTGAAGTCTGTCCGTTATCCTCATCACCGCAATAACCATCCGGGGTAGCAAAGTACAGGCGAGTCATAACCTCACGCAACCAGTATTGTGCTTTCCAAGGTTCACCGGCATAATTATACAGGTAAATCATGTGTTGGATCGGTTGATTACCATGCGCGTAATTCCCCATATTGGCAATTTCCATTTCGCGGATTTCATGGATGACTCCACCGTAGTAACTGTCATCGAATACCGGTGGAAGACTGAATACGGAATCAAGCATACTGACAAACACCTTCTTGCCCCCAATCAGGTCGACCAATCCTTGTACGTCATGGAACACCGACCAGGTATAGTGCCAGCTATTTCCTTCGGTAAAAGCATCTCCCCATTTAAAGGGATTAAAAGGAGACTGGAACGTACCGTCGGCATTCTTTCCACGCATCAGTTTCGTTTCCGGATCAAACAGGTTGCGATAGTTCTGACTTCTTTTTTTATAAACGTCCAGTTCCTCGGCAGGACGTCCCAGTTTCTCGCCCATACGATAGATACACCAGTCATCATAAGCATATTCCAGCGTACGTGCAGCACTCTCATTGATCTTTACATCGTATGGTACGTAACCCATTTTATTATAATATTCATATCCACGACGTCCGGTAGTGGAAACTCGCGGATGTACACTGTTGGCACCTTTCAGTAAGCCTTCGTACATTTTTTCTGCATCCGCTTTGGTTACATTCTTCATAAAGGCATCCGCCACTACTGAAGCAGAGTTGTTGCCAACCATACACCCTCTGTGTCCCGGACTAGCCCATTCGGGAAAAAAGCCGCTTTCCTGATAAGTATTCAACAAGCCTTCCTGCATTTTTTTCTCCCATGGAAGGATATACAAGGTTCACAAACGGAAACAGGCAACGGAAGGTATCCCAGAATCCGGTATCGGTAAACATATAGCCCGGACGGACTTCGCCGTTGTAAGGACTGTAATGAACTGTTTCGCCCTGCGCATTTACTTCATAGAACATACGGGGGAAAAGCACGGAACGATACAGACAGGAGTAGAATGTACGCATACGGTTTTCATCATTGTCTTCTATCTTGATGCGTCCCAGCACGTCGTTCCAAGCCTTACGCCCTGCTTCCTTCGTCTGCTCGAAGGTTTTCTTGCCGATTTCCTTCAAGTTCAGTTCTGCCTGTTCGGGGCTGATGAACGAGGAAGCGACCTTGGCATGCACCTGTTCGCCTTTCTTCGTGGAAAAACCGATAGCTGCTCCCACATGATTGGACTGCAACTCCAGATGTTTTTCTACCGTATGATAGTCTGCCCAGACTTTATTGAACGTGAAAGGTTTGTCGAACTCTATCACGAAATAGTTCTTAAAGTTCCGTGGAACGCCGCCGCTGTTGCGTGTCGTATATCCCACGATTTTGTTTTCTTCGGGAATCACCTTCACATACGAACCGCGATCAAAAGCATCTATCACGATATACGCATCTTTCGTTTCGGGAAAAGTGAACCGGAAATAAGCACAACGTTCTGTCGGAGCAATTTCCGTTGTCAGATTATATTCTGACAAATAAACACTATAATAATAAGGAGTTGCCTTCTCTGCCTTATGCGAGAACCAGCAGGCACGCTGCTCCTGATCAATTCTCAATCGTCCCGTCATTGGCATGATTGAAAACTGTCCGTAGTCATTGATCCAGGGACTAGGCTGGTGGGTTTGCTTGAAGCCACGGATTTTATCCGAAGCGTAAGTATATGCCCAGCCATCACCCATTTTGCCAGTCTGCGGCATCCAGAAATTCATCCCCCACGGCAATGCGATAGCAGGATATGTATTCCCATTGGATAACGAGATTTTAGAGTCGGTTCCCATCAAAGGATTCACGTAGTCGACAGGTTGTTTCTGCGCGAAAAGGAAATAAGTGCCCAATAACAGGGCACCTCCGAGAGACAAGAGTTTCTTTTTATTCATGGTTTGTGAATTAAGTATAATATTATATATTACTTTATTCGGTGATATTCATAAGCGAGCACGAAAAGAAATCTATTTATTGTTCATATTTAATCAACTGTAAGAACCATTTCACCTCATCCTCATTTAGTTTTTGAACATCTTTCAACAGGGCAGGCAAGTTTTTATAACTCTTCCAAAACTCAGCAGACAAATCATCCAAATTCTCTGGTGTGTAACGTATAGCCTCCTTGATGCTGCCCAATTTGCAAAAGTCCGGTTGAAAAACAATATAAGAATTACGATATTTCAATTTCTCCATCGCCTTAGCTACACGTTTGGCAGCACCAAATAATCCATCCAAATTGACTTCGGAAGCAGGATATTCAATTGCAACCACTTTTTCTCTATTACAATCTTTCTGCGGAATATCTACCAACAGAGCGAATTCTTCATTCAGGTAAACGAAATCTTGTTTCTGTCCGTCTACTGTCACACTTTCAGGTATAGCCGAAGCAAGAACCTTTACCTGATAAGAACGTTGTGCAGGCATTTCCTTATAAGAACCTTTACGCGGACTAATAGTTAGCGTCAGTTTTGAGCCCGTCTTTTCAGAGTGAATAGCAGTCGTAGCAAATTCCTTCTGATAATTTTTATCATCGCCATTGTCCTCGTACAATGTAAATTCAGAAGAAGTCTTACCCGGAATAACATTCAAAACAATCGTTTCATCCTTACCGTTCAGATTCATCACTTTATCGTTGTACATCGGCAGTACCGCACCTGCTTTAATATAAATGGGGTATTCGTCAAGAGCGAAATAACGAGTCAATACTTGTCCCCCTTGCAACGTCTTTCCGGAAGCAAATTCATACCATTGTCCCTCCGGAAGCCATACTTTCACTTCGGTATAACCATCCTTCATAGGTGAAGTTGCAGGAGCTACCATTACATCATTACCAAACATATATTGATTGCGGTAATCATAAGCTTCTTGCGTTTCCGGATAATCATAATACATTGGGCGACAGAGTGACAGTCCTGTTTCATAAGCCTCACGAGCCATTGTGTAAATATAAGGTACCATATTATAACGCTGGCGAATGATGCCACGCAAAATATCAGATACCTCATTACTGAATACCCAAGGCTCTTTTGTCAAACCAGCAATCTTCGTACTATGTGAACGTAAAATAGGACTAAAAGCGCCAAATTGCATCCAACGAACATACAATTCCGGATCAATATGGTCTACACCCTGGTGACCTCCTATATCATGACTCCAATAACCATAAAGTACATTACTGGCAGTAGAGTTGAAGTAAGTCTGGTAATCGAGACTAGCCCAGGAAATAAATGTATCACCCGAAAAGCCCACCTGATAACGATGATTTCCAAGTCCTCCCCAACGATGATAAATCAATGGACGCGTCTGACGTTCACGCTCCATTTGGGAGAAAAATATATAATTCAGCCACCAAGTATTACTTAGATTTTTCACTTCTTTATCAAATGGTTCCTGCTGCCAATCCAGCCACCAAAAATCTATTCCGGCATTGTTCATAGGCATTAGAACATTCTTGAACATACTTTTTATGAAACTCTTTTTTGAAGATATCCAAGGTATTTCCTGTTTAGTAGCCGGATCCACTCCATTATCACGCGCCACAGCTTCATATTGTTCTTCGTAACTACGGACTCCTTCTGCAGGATGCAGGTTAAGGGTAACACGTAGTCCATTGTCAGCTTTCAAATCTTTAAGGAGTTTACGATAATCAGGAAACAACTCTTTGTTCCATGTCCATCCGGTCCAACTCCCCCGTCCCTTATCTGTATAATGCCAGTCCATATCTATAACAAGCACATCCAAAGGAATATTATAGTTTTCAAAATTCTTGCATAATTCTCGCAATTCATGATCACTATACATCCAATAACGACTCCACCAATAACCGAAAGCATAACGGGGAGGAAGAGGCATACGGCCGGCAAAAAGAGTATAGTCTTTCAATGCAGCTTTATAATCATGTCCATAAGCCATAAAATACCAGTCTTGAGCCCCCTCAACATGTTCACGAGTCTTCACCC
Organism: Bacteroides sp. AF32-8BH; assembly: GCF_003435205.1. Classification (NCBI taxonomy): domain Bacteria; kingdom Pseudomonadati; phylum Bacteroidota; class Bacteroidia; order Bacteroidales; family Bacteroidaceae; genus Bacteroides; species Bacteroides sp. AF32-8BH. Next base: position 35,343 of record NZ_QVLZ01000010.1, read on the forward strand.
AATTCCAGTTATCCGCATCACCATCGAAAAGAAAATTGTTGGAGTCATCTAAGCAAGTCCACCCGTCTTTAGCAAGAAGCCCATCTTCCAAATCCGCTTTGTGCCCCCAACACTTATCCCCGTCCCATCCGTCAAGTGTACGAGTCGTGCCTTTCAGATTATACTGTTGCTTCATACCTGGCTTCCAAACGAAAGCAGGTGTCAACCCTTTCATCGAAGAAATCTGAAGATTCTCGGCAGTGAAAGCACCACTATTTTTTTTATAACGCAGTTTCATTTTAGAGGTAGAAAGCTCAATCCATGCACCTTTCTTTAGTTTGAATTTAACTGCCGGATAATTACGTTCTACAGCCAAGAAAGAGTGTTGATTAATGAATTTACCATCAGGAGCATACTCCATACGAATTGTACCGTCAGAAATGACTGTAAAACGTACATTCGTATCCTCATAGGCAACGTTATTCGATTTTTCTTGTGCACCCAAGGAAATTGAAAAGAAAGTTATCAAAAAGAACAAGTAAAAGTTCTTCATCTGCTTGAATTTTGAATAATGAATAATTGGTTTGGTTTAGAATATTAAGGCATCTCTTCCACTTTTCATGCAAAAATACAAAAAAAGAAAGAAGAGATGTTTGAATTTACACAGAATCAATCTCTGGTAACATGAATGACAGCCGTTTTCACACTGCCTTCTTCGGCTAAAGCAGTAGAAATAGACAGATCAATAGGAGTTGCAGTGATGCTAATAACAACATCATAGGTACCTGTTTGTGTAAAGCCAGCTTTTGTCAAGTAGTCTTTTAATTGAACTTTACTTATGGTCATACTCAACACATTAAGTTCTTCTTCAACTGTCACCTCGTTGTTCAAGACTTCTGTGACAATATTCTCTGTATCAGAATCACTGGCTTTAGTAAATGCTACCGTATAAGTGGCATTACCTACATCTACCCAACGGAAAGCTATAAATTGAGGAGTGGTAAGATCTGTCATGTCCAACGTATACTCATCGGCCTCTATAATTAAACTTTTAGGTGAAGGAACACCGGCCCCATCTTCGTCAACGCAAGACTGAAAGCCCACAAATAGTAGTAAAGATACTACCAAACGATATAAATGTTTCATTGTAATCAAGATTTATAGTATTCAAGTTTTGAAGCCGGAATTCTTCCGGCTTCCATTCTTTTATTAGTTTGCAGGAACAAACTCTGTATGCATATCTTTCACATCCAAACAGAAAGTAAACTTGTAACGACCACTTACAGTAGGAACCCACTTGAGGTCACCGCCATCTTTTTCCAGACGATACTTTGTCAAGTCATGATTTGTTAACGGATCGGTAGCGGCCTCCGGAGCAAAGAAGAACGGATCTTCACCCCAACTTGAACCTCCAAGACTGATTTTTATTTCACCGCCAGCATTGAACTCACCTGTCCAAGAATACAGGTGTGGATTACGAGCATTCTCTATTTTGAAAAGACCATCACCACTATTAAGAGTCCAACCAACAGAACAACCATTACCTACCATATACATTGTTTCAGGAACAGGTAGTTCTAAAATTTCCATCATACGGCAATCATTATAATCGTTATTAGTGTCCACAATGAAAGTGCGACGTCCTGTTTCTGTATTAGTAAATTCTGTAATTTCACCCTCATTCAAATAGACCATATGAAGACCATCTCCACTATTACCGTAGGCAGGATAATCTCCACCTGCTACTGTAATAAAATGATACGCACAAGGAGTCACATCAAATGTACCCTCATAAATACCGGTTCCCATGTTGCGTTGTCCTAGCCGTTGAGTTGAGACTTTACCCTCATTATCTGTCATGTGAATGTAAATATAAGTAGGATACTTCTCATAACCCGACACAGTAAATTCTACCGTGGACGATTCCGGCTTTATGTATTTGTCCGCATTATGAACGGTACAAACGACTTGTGCAGTAACTTTAACCTCTTGCCCCGGCAACACCCAAGTACCAATAATAGCATTAAGTTCATCATGCGTGAAACTCTTTTTCCGATCAGTATCCAATTCATAAAAATCGGTATTATTTGCACTTTTATTTGCCGTAGCATACAAACGTAACGAGTAGGTCACTAAGTCAGTCTCATTGACCGGACTACTAGCGGCATCCCAAGTAAAGGTTATCGCAGTTTCGTCTTCCTTTCCTTTATCCAACACCAGCTTATCGGTAGAAGCTACAATATGCATCTCGTCAGGCTGTTCGTCCAGCGTGAAGTACTCTGGATCTTCATTACAGGCTGTCGCCACTCCTAATATGCTGCACAACCCCATTATTTGATAGAATATCTTCTTCATAATTTTTTACTTCATTAAATAATTGATTGTTATTCACTATTCGAGCCAGAACGGAGTTTGCACCAAATTCGGGTTCTTCTCATATTCATCAATAAAGACTGGCATCCAATAGTAACATCTTTTCCATACACGAGTCTGATAAACGGTACGTTTGAAGAAAGTCTCATTGGTAGTTCCCTCTGAATTCATACCATAATCATCACCAATCATTTCCGGTGTATTTTCCACATCTTTCCAACGACGAAGATCGTACCAGCGATTGTTCTCCAAACAAAGTTCTACACGACGTTCAGCTTTGACAACTTTACGCACAGCTGCTTGCGTGTTCTCTATATGTATAAAATTCTCATCCAAGTCAGAGACAGCGTCAAATGTGTACTGACGCACACCTGCCCGTTCTCTTACCTTATTTAAATATTTTAAGCACAATTCACGGGCAGCACTTGTATCATAGGCCTCATTATTAGCTTCGGCATAATCCAAATAAGTGAAAGCCAACCGATAAGTGAAACCTTGACGACTAGTATATACACCTGTTTTTTTATTATCGGTCATACAAAGACTCTTACGAACCAAATAACCATTTTGAGGAGCATCATGAGGCGAGCTGGTACGAATATTGTCTTTTCCGTTGTAGAAGAAGTCATACGGACGCTTCGCACATTCTTGCCAAGATCCATGGAAAGAAACAGCATTATAAAAACGAGGTTCGCGGTTGCAATACATCTTATAGATTCCGGCAGCAGTTATTTCTCCCTCTTTACCGGTACCATAAGACCAGCTAGTATTACGTTTATCTACATTTTCCGAGAATCCCTTTTCTGAATAAGATTCATCCTCAAGAATAGGTAATCCCCTTCTTGTGAAAAATGCATCAACCAATCCTTGATAGACTCCTTGACCACCACCGCCACTGAATTCACGTGTGGAAGCTCCATAAAGGAAAAAATCAAAGTAACCGTTTCCTTTTGTTACCGGGAAAGTAATTTCTCGGTTTCCTTCACTCCATTTCTTGATATGGACATTATAGGTAGACATGAATGGATCGTTCTCACCGGTAGGACCTGTTTCAACATACAGTTTGTATCCTGCTTTTTCCGCTTCATCAATACAAAGCTTGCAAGCCTCGGCTGCTTTTACCCATTTGTTGGGATCGTAAGTCGGATTGAATACCAGTTCCCCCGCTTTATTACGATAATCTTTGTACCATTCATTACCATTAACCAGAGGGCTAGCAGCAAACAATAACATACGAGAACGAACAGTCAGTGCCATAATCTTATTGATACGACCATATTTAGAAGGATCATCGTAGATAGCAGGCAGTGCATTTGCGGCCTCCAACATTTGTTGATCACAATAATCTACTACTTCATCAAAAGGACTTTGTCCAATCATCAAATCAGACAAGGTGAAATCACTAGGGGTGATATAATCCGGTTTAAAAGGAATAGCACCATAGTTTTCAGCCAACTGCCACCAAGCATAAGCAGTTAGGAACTTAACTTCCATCTTCATATTATCTATTTCACTCTGTGGCAAATCACTATCCGGCAAAGCATAGGCACGTTGTTGAAAAATATATCCGTGACGGATATATTGCGGCATCATACGCCAAAAATCGCCATCCCATGTCGAATTGACAGTCCATTCACCAAAGATTTTAGGAATGGTGGTTTTACCATCCCATTGCTCCCAGCGCTTTGAAGGAGTCAGGTCATCAGCAAACACTTCGTAACCATCTTTCCAGATACGCCATTTATCAGGCTCATGAATTGTGTTGTACACAAAAGCCAACCATTGATACACCTTATCTCTATTGGAAAACACCATTTCGATGTCCAGTTCCGTGTCAGGTTCTTTATCAAGATAATCTGCACACGAAGTATTTGTCGTAAGCAGCGAAGCCGCCATAAGACCCGCTACCATATATTTTGAAAAATTGAGATGTCTCATAAAATTGTTTTTGAGGTTTAGTTTAGAAATTAATATCAATACCAAACAAAATAGAACGGTTCATCGGATATTTCAAACCATTATTAGTACCAAGTTCCGGATCCCACAATTTGAAAGGAGAGAAACATAAGAGGTTGTTACCGCTGACAAATACGCGTGCCCCCTTAGAGTAAATTTTTTCCATCCATTTCTTCGGGAAAGTATATCCGATTTCTACAGTTTTCAAACGTAAGAAACTCATATCCTTCTTCCACCAAGTAGAAGCACGATAGTTGTTCTTGTTAGGACCATATGTAAGGCGAGGCCAAAAAGCATACGGATCTTGATTATCATCCGTCCAACGATCATCCAGATTTTCAGAATAAGCATTCCCCTGCACAGTTGTACCACTACCTGGCAAGAAGATGGTTGAATTACCAATCACACGATGAGCGTCGGCAGTACCTTGAAAGAAGAAATTAAAATCTATGTTCTTATAAGCTATAACACCGCCAAAACCGTAAACGATACGCGGATCTTCCGTTCCGCCAATATAACCTTCGTCTTCTTCAGTAATTTTACCGTCTCCATTCATATCAACATATTTAATGTCACCCGGATAAAGTTTGTCAGCACCCACCTCTTGTTTTGGAATACCGAATTTCAATGAACCATCAGACTCAAAATCGTCTGCAGTGAACAAACGTTCAGCGGTAAGCCCCCAAAGTTCATTCATAGAGCGCCCTGTCTGTCCGCGATAAGTACCAATTTTAGAAGGAGCCTCGTCATACTCGTCTACACGATTCTTGGCAAAAGTAAAATTCCCATAGAAAGATGTAAACCAGTCTTTATTAAGTTGCTTGTGCAAATTAATCGAAACCTCCATACCGCCATTCGTTACTTTTCCATAGTTAGCCCAAGGATTTGTGATAAAACCTGTTTGTGTAGGAATAATACGACGTTGCATAAAGATATTCTTACGTTTTTCACGGAAAACATCTACTGTAATATCCAACGCGTTCCACAAACCAACTTCCAGACCAAGATTTGATTTAGTAGCTGTTTCCCAAGTCAGATTTGTCACACCAATCTCGCCTTCTGTAATACCTTTATCGTAGTTCTTTTGTCCTGTAGTCCCCCAAGTATATCCGCTGGCATCTGTTTTTAGTGTAGTCAAATAAGCAAAACGACGACCACCAATATTATCGTTACCTGCTTGTCCCATACTAGCACGGAATTTAATCTTATCAAAAGTGTTTTTCAAAGGCTCCATCCACGGTTCTTCACTCATCAACCAACCTAATGCTACGGAAGGAAAGAAACCGAAACGATGACCTTTGGCGAAATTTTCCGAACCATTATAACCGAAGTTGAATTCAGCTACATAACGGCTATCGTATGTATAAGACAAACGTCCTGCAAACCCTTGTTTACGATAATCCTGAATAGAACCGTCGTCATAAGCCTGTTGATTATAAAGAAGCAAAGCATCAATATCGTTCTTTCCGAACTTACGGCTATAATTCAAGTTAAACTCAAAATAAACATTGGTATTACCATATTCAGTGCCGGTTTCACTACCCATTGATTCATCGCCCACATCATACGACGTATACACCAAATTACCTTCTGCATCACGCCCTGTCGCCGGATGTACGGTAGGAGTATTGCTGGTACGCGACCTCCTGCTACTGTTCCAACGGTCGAAACTGAAGATACCTTTAGCTTTCAATCCCGGCGTAATCTGTCTCAAGTCTTGTTCTACAGAAAATAAAGTCTGAATCTTGGACGAGGTAGTGAAGTCATACCCTCCCTGCGTCGCAGTCCTCCACGGGTTAGCTCTATTCATTTCACGAGGAATGGAACCGTCGCTATAACGTGCCGGGTGCACAAAAGGTAAAGTCTCGAAAGCTTCGGAAAAAGCTTGGTCTGTGCTGCAACGTTGTTTCCTGAAACGATTCAGAAAACCACCAATATTTACACGCATCAAGGTAGTTTTGGTTACGTTCATATCAATATTCGAACGCATATTGAACTGATTATTGTCCGTAGAATTATCTACCGGCAATGTTTTATCTTGTTGCAGAATACCCGACTCATTAAAATATGAAGCTACGATACAGTAACGCAAGAAATCAGAACCACCACTTACCTCCAAATTACCTTTGGTTGTGTAAGCATAATCTTTTGTAATTGCATCAATCCAGTTTACGTTCGGATAAAGATCGGGATCATATCCGCTACGGGTACGATCAATACGCGTTTGATCAAAAGGTAATATCGCTCCATCCTGTGCAGCCAGTTGGTTGAGTAACGTCATATAATCCGGTGCATCCAAAAAATCTGGGAATTTGGTAGGTTGATTAATAGAATGTTCTACGTGTACTCTTACCTGGGGTGCACCAATTTGACCGTGTTTCGTTGTGATGACGATTACACCATTAGCACCACGTACACCATACATGGCACTAGCCGACGCATCTTTCAAAATAGAAAAACTTTCAATCTCGGCTACATCTACGTTATTAAGATCTCGTGCAATACCATCCACCAAGATCAATGGAGAATTACTGCCCGAAAAAGAACTAATACCACGAATCCAGAAGTTAGAATCATCATACCCCGGTTCACCACTACGCTGAATAGCAATTACACCACTTAACTTACCCGCTAAGTTGTTACTTAATGTACGACTTGTACCAAATTGCAGTTGCTGTGGTTGAATCGTCTCAATAGAACCGATGATAGACGCTTTCTTCTGGCTACCATAACCGGTAATTACAACTTCCTCCAACTCCGAAGCGTCTTCCTCCAGAACTACATTGAGTAACTTCGATCCATTTAACGAAACAGATTTCTTCTTAAATCCAATATAAGAAAACTCCAATGTAGAATTTTTGGCCGGAACGGTTATTTGAAACAAACCGTCAACATCTGTCACTGCCCCCGAAGGGTTTGCAACATTAGCTACAACAATCGTTACTCCCGGCAATGGATTCTTATCCTTATCAGTAACCATTCCCGTTACACGAACTCCTTTCTGCTGTTGCACTTCCAAAGTACTCTCTACGGAAGCTTCCCGCAAAGATGCAGCCATACCATCAGTTGGCAAACTCCAAACCGGGACAGCTAGAGAAGCAAAAAAGAATGTTCCCAAAATGCTTTGAATTACATTTTTCATACTTTAATGTATAATTAAGGTTAATATTAATTTTAAGTTTAACATATAAATAAGATCTTTTGAGTCCTGCGTTTTACAGGATATGAGTATATTCAAATATTAAATCAAACTACCTTCCAGTTCTTAATAAATGAGGAGCGATGCGCATTGGCATCGGAGTATAAGAAGGCGGTGTATAAGGAGATAAATTTCCTCCTACTCCAAATTCTTCTGCTGCTCCCGGTTCCATTATACGGAGATCGATAAGCGGCGGAACCGTATTATCATCCTTGATGAACAACATGCCGTCGCCCGTCCCGTCATGTCCACCACTAATAGTAGGCACTGCACCCCATGGATTACGCATGACGAAAAGCATCGTATCATCCACAGGCAAAGACACGGTATAAGCATGTGCAGAAACAGTTTTATACTTACCGTCGACAGGAACATCGCTTTTAGTGAATCCTCCTACCACCAGTTTTCCTCTCTTCAGTGAAACCGACACGGCACGTTGCAGCTCGGCAGGAGTTAATTTTTCCGGAGCAAAAGCAAAACTGGAGCCATTACCGGTGATGATAGCTGCTGCATATTCCGAACCGATACCGCCAATGTCCGACGTGTTTCTAAACGCTTGAAACCACTTGATGACTGCCTTTTCAAGAACTGTAGACCATGTGGGCTGACCGCTCTTGCCGGAACTTGCGCCCAAACTTCCACTCGTACCCACGAACAGATTACTTACTCCGACTTCGATCTGCTGTCCTTTCGGATCGTACAGCTTCACCGTAAATGTCTGGTTGCCATTATTCTTAATAATATTCTTGATAAATCCCGGATAAACGTAAGACAAAGAACCCATCACCGCACACAAACAGCAGTCACCAATGGAATGTTGGTTTACATCTGCCGGACAAGGTTCGCCAAAAGGATAAAGATTGGAGACTTGGAAACCAGCCCAACTCAATCCGGCAAAAGGATCCGGTTCTTTATTCGGATCTTTCAACCACAGCAATTTTTCCTGCGTAACGGACAAATCCGACTCGGCATGCTGAGTACCCATCACATTATCCGGACTATACGTACTTCCGGAAGATTTCGACATCAAATCATCAATGTCTCCAACGAAAGCAGATGCTGCCAATGACAACTCTGCGAGTTGAGTAGAACTTGCCCCATGATTACTTTGTATGCTCAATCTATAATATCTATATTCTTCTTCATTTTCTACAGCATACGTTTTCGTCTGTTTTCGTTCTGCGAAAGTCTGATCTTTCTGAGTGTCCAGTACTACCCATTTTTGATTGTCAGAAGAACCGGATAATGTCCACGATTTCGGATCTGCTTCCGGAGAATCAGCTGCCGATGTAAGTGAATAGGATTTTACTGAGACACTACTGTTTCCATTCCAATTTATATTCACATTACTATGATAAGTAACGTACTTTGTGTCTAAATCATTATCTACTAACTTTCCAACTTCCGACCCAACAGGTGCATCCGAATATTGAGTCCAAAGAGTTCCGCCACAAGGCATACTGGAATTATTGGCATCTAATGCCCAATAAGTCTGAAAGAAAGCTCTTCCTTTTCCTTGTTCATCATCATCTGAACAGCTAGCAGCACAAAACGACAATAATAAAATTGAAAATAGAAATCCACTCTTCATAAGAAAAGAATCGGTGTTCATCTTCCACCGCAACGATTTCGCGTGATGTTTTTTCATTCTAAATACATTCATTTTACTTGTTTATTAAGGTTACTAAATACATTTGTATTCTTAACTATGCATATATTTTTCTTGTTAACGAAAGCAAAATAAGTTCTTTTTCACCTATTACATATACTCTGGCGTGACAAAATGAAGACAAAATTTCGTTGACAAAGAAGCGCACAACAAGCACAATAAGAGCACAAAATAAAGTCCTAATATTCAACACATTAAGCACCACTAAGCACAATAAGAGAACAATAAGAGAACACAAGAGAAAAGTATTAATTCAAATCTGTATTCTCTTTTCAAACCCGAACAAAATGGGGTAAGGTACCGACTCCACTATTAATAGACGTAAAAAGACTAGCTATGATAATAAACGACTTGCCTAAGAATATATAACTTGCCGGCAGATATTTTTCCAAATACCTGCCGACGAGAAAATCAATTCTGTTTTTTTTCCCATACAGCTAAACGAGCATACAGTTCTACAAGTGCACCCTGATGTAGAATCTGCCATTTATTGCCACCGTCTTCTGTCGGAATATCTCCACTTAAACCACTCAAATCCTCATTATTAATCAATCCATTATTATGATGTGCTTTGCCAAACCAGGCGTGTAACATCGTACTATGTATATCTTCCAAATACAATGAGTTCTTGTCAATGGAGTAGAGTTCGAAAAATCCACGACACATAATAGTATTAAACCATGCGTGTCCGGGCGACAGGACTTTAAAATCACGTTTCAAAATATCCGAATGAAACTGTTTAAACCACTTATTGTGACAAGCTTCCGCTATTTGTTTTGCTAAATTCAAATAAGAATTCTCTTGCGTTATTTTATAAAGAAGACAAGCCAACTGCAAAGGCTGACCAGAATTATAAGAATACTTATTCTTCTCTATGTTACCTACCTGAGTGGGATCATCATCTTTAGGAGAAGCGTTATCATAATACAAATGATCACTAGGATCATACATATAAGTCTGCAACCAGTTAAAACACTCTTTTGCTTTATCCAAATAAATTTGTTTGTTAGTTAACTGATATAAAATACAACTCAATACCCCTGTCGGAGCTGTAGAACAAGTATTCTTCGACCTACTAGGTTCGTTCAATTCTCTCCAATGTACTCCGCCACCACAAGTTTCATCCCACCCATACTGTGCCAAATAATTCCACACAGCCTCAGCCTGAGTCAAATAACGTTTATCTCTAGTAATAATATACCATTCCGCCATATCAAGTCCAATCCATACATTATCATCATAAAAACGCTCGTTGCCAGCTGCCGGATACACACTATATGCAGTACGTCCACGATCTGCTATCCAAAAAGCCTGAATACCACTGAACATATCATTGTCCAAAGACTCATAGTGCCGTTCCTGCCCCGTACCAAGAGAAGCTTCTCTCATTGCCACAAACGCAGACAATCCACTACCTTGTCCCCATACAAGTGCGTCTCCATCCCAATAACCGTCAGCCTTAGGATACCATGTCTGCCAACACGTCCGAGGCCCCTTGTGATAATAATACTCTATAACCTTTGTCATCAAGGTATGAGCACAATCAAACATTTTCATTTGTGCATATTCAAAGGTTGCCGCTTCCTGACTTTTACTCTCCGACCGCAAACCATTGACTCCCACTAAAGTGACCGCTACCTCATACGTTCCCTCTGAAGGTACTTGTAGCAAATAATTTGCTCCGTTTTTGTATTTGACATCATTACCATTTAATAAAACAATGCTCCATTCCTGCGTCTTTCCGGTGTCTATCCTCCGATAAGCTATTTCTATCTGGAGATCTTTCACATAGGTTTTCCTCACAAAATTCACAACCAGCTCTTTCTCCCTATTTGTATTCAACACTTCCAGTTGCTCCACCGGATCAATTTTTTGGAGAAAGTTTTCCTCTTCTTTACTATCTTCACTACACGACTGCATGGTAGTCCCAACCACAAATAGAACTATCAATATACCAATTATCTTTTCCATATATTTTTTCATTTATTATTTCCCAACGAGGTGGTAGCCTGTTTACAATCCGACTTCAATACCTTCTGTCAGATTACCACTAGCCAGTCGAATACCTTGTTTAGTTATCACCTTGACAATTGCCATCCCTTTATTCTCCAGTTCTCTTTTTCCTGTTTTTCCAACCAGTTTCACCATGACTTTGTTACCATTACGTTCTGCTGTAAACTGTTGTAAACTATAATCACCTTTTTGGTATGACCAGCCGTCTCCAGCATCCCAATACATACTTCCGGAAGCCTTGCCTTGCTCATCCAAACAGACCAAAAGCATCAAAGGATCCAGTGAATTTTCAGTGGTATTCTGTATTATCTTGCCGGTAGGAATGATAGAACCACCACGAATCTTTAATTTTGCCTGATATTTACCATCCTTATCCCCGTCTACTAGTGACAAATCCTCCCATATTCCTTTAGGAAGCGCCGTTTTTTTAGCAAATGAAGGGATTACCAACAGGTCATCACCAACCAGAAATGCTTTTTCTTCCGCTCTTAACGAAAGATCTTTTGGATCAGCAAAGAATATCGGACGCATGATAGGCATACCTGTTGTGGAAGCCTCATGCAAAAGAGTATAATAATAAGGTAGCAAAATATATCTGCGTTCCAAAGCAATACGGGAAACCTCTTCTATTTCTTTTCCAAAAGCCCAAGGCTCTTTATTGTTGGTTCCGGCACAAGCATGACCGCGAGAAAAAGGGTAAAAAGCTCCCAGTGCAATCCAATTCCCAAACAAATCGGCATCTGCATGGAACAAGAAGCCACCAATGTCAGCGCCACTCATAGGTTGTCCCGACAGTCCCAATGTTAACGACATAGGTACAGACATCTCCATATGCTCGCGACTGGAACCATTGTCACCTGTCCATGTTGCGGCATAACGCTGCCCTCCCAAAAAATTAGAACGAGTCAGAATAAAAGGACGTTTCTTAGGTTGCGCGGCTAACATTCCTTCTCTTGATGACTTAACCATTAAGAACCCGTAAACATTATGATATTGCAAATGAGTTCCGGCAGGAATTCCATTTCCACCTCTATGCAAATTATCTTCCGGCATCGTTCCGGTAGGTGTATTACTCACTTGCGGTTCGTTCACATCGTTCCAAACCCCATCTACGCCTTGCGCCATAAAGTCTTTATAAAGTCCGCCCCACCACTGGCAAACTTTAGGATCTGTGAAATCCGGCCATGCCACTTTCCCCGGCCATGCATCACCGTTATATTCTTTTCCATCTACAGTTTTTACCCAAACATCATTTGCTGTTCCCGAATCATAGACAGAATAACCTGTTTCAGCTTTAGCTCCCGGATCAATCATCCATACCGAATGGAACCCACGCAGATGCAAGTCTCGATTTACAGCTTTTGGATCAGGAAAACCTTGCGGGTTAAATGTGAATATACGATAACCATCCATATAATCAATGTCCATCCAAATTGCATCACACGGAATACGCTTGTAACGAAGCGTATCGGCTATTTCTATTACACGACTGTCAGGCGTATAAGAAAAACGGCATTGCTGATAGCCTAAAGCCCAGCGCGGAACCATCGGCATAGTACCGGTTAGTTCGGATAATCCTCGAACAACAGCCTGCGGTGATTCTCTGTCAATGATAAATACACGAAAAAGCTCCCCTTCACTTCTTAACTCTATTTTCTCATCTGTACTGCTTAATTCAGCTTTCCAAGTAGTATCAAACAAAATACCAAAGGCGGTTCCATCCTTCCTGACTCCCATCATCCATGGATGTGACTGATACAAACGCGTTCCATTATCAACTCCGTATGCTCCGGAATCGGTATTCCACAGTTTTATGGTTTTTCCGTTTCTTAAAAGAGATCCGGTAACTTCTCCGCCTCCGTAGATACTCGTACCTTCCGGTATGATTAATGATGCATTCGCTTTACCGTCAGTCAGTGAAAAATCGGGAACCAGCTCCCACCCGGAAGAAAGCGCTCCCTGTTCGCGAGGTTCTTTTTCAATTGCAAAAGAAGGTACTTTCTTGGCATCAAAGCCATCAGGTACAAATTTGGCAATTCCATTTCCTACCATAACGCTACGCGCGACATTTACCTTCCTCGTAGAGGCATTAATTGACAAAGACAATGTTACGAGCAAACTAATTGCTACAGTTTTAATGCAGTTTTGTTTCATGATTTCTTAATTAATGATTCTGTTGAATACTTATCCTTCAATGGCTAAGTACAAAGCGAATTAAACACTTTTTCACTCATTAATCATCCTCTGAAATGACAAAATGCTGGCAAAATCACATTCGTCAAAAGACACATAACATGTACAATGGGAGCACATTATAAACAAGACATTTACAATGTGTTACAATATATTGTGTATAATGAGCGCACAATATAAAGTACAAGAAAACTACGGATTCTTATGCTGTTCTCGATAATCCTTAGGTGTCATACCGAATTTTCTAGCAAATTCTTTGTAAAAATAGGAACGCCTTGATATCCCCACATCAGCAATAACGTCCTGAATAGAAAGATCTTCCTCTCTTAAAAGGCGCGCAGCTTTCTCCATCCGATAGTTTTTAATCAGATCGCTAGGAGCAATGGGAGATATTTCCTTAAACTTACGATAAAACTGGCGCGGACTCATTGCCATACGATCGGCTATCAATGTTGAACCCAATTCTTCCTCTTCAAGATTCTGTTCAATCACTTGTAAAAGTTTACGGATAAAATCAGCCTGTTCTGCTGTAGTACACACTATTTGCCCTGCCAATTCACCCAAATCTTCCAAATAAATTTGTTTGGCTTCCCGCTTACCATAAATAGCTTTATGAACATCTTCTTTCAGAAAGAGAATATCATAGGGTAGTACAATATAGGAATCGGACCATTTAATCAATTCGCGTTGAATAACCGAACTTGCTTTCCATGTCAGCAAAGGAATAAAAGCTGTTTTCGATAAAGCCGAGCGATTCTTTCCAACATATTCCATAAACGTACTTTCCTCTTCCGCATACATAGCCATATCAACTAAAAAAACAGCAGGAACCGAACGATGAATTTCCTCAAATGCCACCTGTACACTTTTCACCGAATGTATCAAATATTCTTCAGAAAGTAATCCTGTTATCAACCAAACCATTTCTTCACGATCTTCTAATAAAAGAATCGTTTTCTTTTCACTCGATTGATTTTCAATTAATGTGGCGGGATCGAAAGTAAGCATCAGGCTATGTTGACCACTGTCAGATTCTACATAACGAACAACTGTATGAAGTTGCTCTAAAGCTGATTGCACAAAACAAAGCATCAACTGAATACCGAAAAACCGATCAATATCTTCTTTATTAAACACAGAGGAAGGAGTTCCGGTCAGTTGTTGTTGTAGTTCTTTAAGCACATCAACCGTACCAGATATTATTAACGACATCTTGCCGTTTTCTTCCTGCACACTAACCGTAATTCTGCCTGACGATGTTTTCTGACAAACAAACTGATAACAATAATAAAGAATACAACGTAAAGCATTTTTATAGACCGGAAAAGTAAAATTCGCAGGAATCAGAGATTGTACCAAAGTAACATCTACTCCTTCTGACTTCAACGTGCGAAGTACTTCCATAGATAACTCCTGTATACACATACGGGCAGACAAAACAAAGGTAGTAGGATAAAAATGCTTCAGTTTCTCTGAATAAAGCGTCTCTGGCCGGAAAAGAGCACTCATCGCTGTTTCACGTATTAACTCCACTTGCTTACGACGTTGTTCATAAGAGGTGTTTTCTGCACGTAGCTGATCGCAAGCATGGTAAATGAGGGTAAAACTATCCAATAAGTCACGATTATAACTACTACTTTCCAGCACCTTTTTATTATTTTCCGTATTGAGCAACCGTTTCAGTATACGTTCATGAAGGATATATTTACGAAGTAAATGAAACAAATAAACCACAAAGAGCACTATTAATAAAATATAAAGGAGATAAGCCCATAGCGACTGATACCACGGTGGAAGAATATGTATGGGAATGGAAAAGAATTTATACTCCGTATCGAACACGTCTTTCTTATAACGGACTTTAAAAATATAATCACCCGCAGGCACATCAGTATATGAAGCCTCATTGATGCTGCTGAATGAAGTCCATTGGTTATCATATCCTTCCAGGATGAATGAATATTCCACTTCTTTCCCGGTCAAATAATCAGGTACGGTAAAAGAAAGAGAGAAAGAAGTTTCCGCTCCTTCCAATTGCAGACTTTTTCCATCTTCCGTATAATAATCACCTAAATTTACTGCTGTCCGCCCAAGCCACAACCGACGTAACACAATATCCGGATAAAACTCAGGGGCAGCCGCCACTTTACGATCCAGATAAAGCAGTCCATCAATTCCTCCAAAGAAAAGACTGCCTGTATAAGGACACTGATAATAGGCATCATCACTAAACTCTCCTATTTGCACACCGGCACTGTAATAATAATCATGCGACGAGCCATTTTTCGGATTATATTTGATGAGTCCGCGATTGGTACCCAGCCAAAGGAAGCCATTGCCATCTTCCTGTATACCATGTATCATATCATTAAGAAGTCCCTGCTCCCTACCGATATAAGTAGCTTCTATCTTCTTTCCACAAAATGAAAGACAAACCAAACCAGAAGTTGTTCCTACATACATTTTACCATCTTCAGTGCGGTACAAACTTAATATATCGTCTACCGACTTGCGCAGCTTTTCTTTCAAAGAGATGACTTGATATTCTTCCGTTCGTTTATCGAAACGAACAAGTCCTTTTTCACGACTACCTAACCATAAGATAGAATCCCCTTCCGCCAACATGGGATAAAACATCATAATCTCCCGTTGCTCATGAAAAAAATGATAACGTTTTTGCTGACGTACATTAATAGTCCCTCCTTTCTTTTCAAGCACCATTTTATAAAAACCATCCACCGCCGTTACAGCATATAACACACTATCATTTTCTTCATAAATATCATGTATCTCAATAACAGGTCGACCGGAAGAATATTCTACCGAATGCACAGCATCATCTCTGAATGAATAATAAAATAATCCCGGATTTCCTGCCCCTATCCAGAAGCCATCCATATAGCGACTTTGGGCCAGTTTATAAACGTGAAACTCATGATTCCATTTAATATATGATGACATTACCTGTTTCTCTCCAGGAGAATAAACCATAGCCCTCCCAAGAGGATTTCCTACTGCTTCATGATAATCAGGCAAATGTAAAAGCCCATCTCCCTTTGTTCCAAACCATAATCCTCCATATTCATCTGTCAGTATCGAACGTACTTGTCTACTCAAATTAGGTGACATACGATTCAACATCAAATTGGTAGCGATCGAATATTTTTTGGCGTACATCACAGCTCCCTGCCCGTCCGATGCAATCCAAAGCAACCCTTGACGCGGTTCCCTATAAATTCCATAGATTCGGATATTACGATTGACGATCTCTTCTTCATACTTTTTAGAAGTACGTAAACGAATCAATCCATTAGCACGAAATCCAATGATAATATCTTCATAAAAGGGAACAATCCCTGTTATTACTCCATATTTCTGAACGAGTGATGAAAGATTACGAATATAAATCTTGGATTTACGAGAGATATCATACATATATAAATCTCTGTCACAATCTACGAAACAAAAAATACCATTCTGATAGAAAATATCTTCAATTGCTTTCGAATGGAACTTGTTTGTTGAGATAGATAATTTCACCGACAAACTATCCGTATCAAACCTATTGAGTGAGTAATTAAGAATTTGTCCCGTACTAGGTGGAAATACCCAAAGCCCCCCATCATCGGTCACAAATGCACGTCGTTCCATACTATCCACTGGTAAAACAGAAGTTTGTACCCGGATAAAACGTTGATGATGCGTATTATAATAGTAAATTCCGTCTCCGGTAAGTATCCAAGTGTTTCCCTGATTATTAGAATGAACATAATAATCACCTGAAAAATCATAGTTGGCTACCACTTGCCTCGCCTTTTGCGAGAAGCGGTTTACTCCCAAATGGGTAGAAATCCATAAGCAACTATTATCTGCCTGCGAAATGGAATGAATCACGTTATTGCTCAACGTTTTGCTTTCTGAAAAATCAGAGCGAAACACTTCCATCGTCTTTCCATCCCAACAGTTCACTCCATCATACGTGCCAAACCACATCAGCCCCACATTATCTTGAAAAAGACAAAGCACTGCACTATTGGATAAGCCTTGTTGATAATCTACTTTTGAAAAGAAATAAGTATCATTGTCAGCTATAGCAGCCAATGATCTCATCATTATAAATAATGCTATCAGTTTTATTTTCATATCGTACGTTTATCAATAAGCTGTTCAAAACCTGTTAGGCCTCTTGCTGATACTGTTACGGACATTAGTAACATTACTGGCAACACTTGTACCGTTTGCATGTTTTTCAATTTGTTAGTTCCTTCCTAGTCTCAACAGAAGTGTATACACAAAAGAAGCGCGAGACCGCTAAACTTATATCCAAGTGCAGGTTCTGGACTACCTCTGTGTTGAATACAAGCAAAAACAGCTCACGCCCTTGACTGTATATCAGCACCTAGGTGCAACATACAAACCAAAGGGAGAACGTTTTGTTTATTTCCTCAACACAGCTCGAATTGTCCAGATTCGCACTTGAACGCTTCCTTATAATAAAAACGTCCTAAAGGACAGTACAAATATACTACAATTTTCCTTTAATTATCCTTTTCACATATCAAATCTACATATATAAGCCGTTTATTTATCATTGATTATAAGATCTATAAACCTTTGTATATCACTAACCTCCTTATACTATATCTATTCTAACGAAGTAGAGAAGTAAGCTATATAGATTAGTTTCCTCTCAATACTGCTTACTTCTCATGTAATCTATTAATAGAAAAGTTGCTCTTGATTAAGTCCAAACTTTCTTTTTATTAACAGTAAAGTTGCTTTTCATCCCTTCCAATCTATAAATGCAACCTTCATTTATAAAAACAAAGGTTCCGTTTTTAAAAACAAAGGTTCCGTTTTTAAAAACAAAACTTGCATTTATAAAAATGAAGCTTGCATTTTAAGTTTGTAAATAACAAAAGAGAAGTTTACTATTGGACGAAAGGAAGTTTAGACTTAATCAAAAGAAACTTTATTGTTAATACTCAAGGAGAAGAGTAACTATCATTATTCAGTGGATATCATCCTAATAAAAAGTCTCGTATATCAATGAGACAACTTATTCAGTTATCTTTATGATATACGAGACTCAAATGTTATAAATAAAATCCTATTTTACAGGATATTATTTTGCTAATTCATTAATCACATCCATTATCTTCTGACCGATTTCCTCGGCAGCTTCCATAGTAGAAGCTTCACTATACACACGGATGATCGGTTCTGTATTACTCTTGCGCAAATGCACCCATTTGTCGGCAAAGTCTATTTTCACACCGTCGATATCGTTGATTTCTTCGTTCTTATAGATTTCCTTCACTTTGGCAAGGATAGCATCTACATCGATTTCCGGAGTCAAGTCTACACGGTTTTTAGCAATGAAGTAAGGAGGATAAGTAGCACGGAGCTCGCTAACCTTTTTTCCTTCGTGAGCCAGATGGCTAAGGAATAATGCGATGCCTACCAATGCATCACGTCCGTAGTGACTAGCAGGATAAATTACTCCACCATTTCCCTCACCGCCGATAACGGCATTGGTTGCTTTCATCTTCGTTACAACATTTACTTCGCCTACGGCAGAAGCGCTGTATTCCATTCCATACTTGCGAGTTACATCACGCAAAGCACGAGTAGAGCTCAAATTAGAAACAGTGTTACCGGGGGTATGTTTCAGTACATAGTCGGCAACAGTAACCAGTGTATATTCTTCACCGTACATTACGCCATTCTCGCAGATCATTGCCAGACGGTCAACATCGGGGTCTACAACAAAAGCTACATCGGCCTTTCCACCTTTCATTAAGTTCATGATGTCACCGAGGTTCTTTTCAAGCGGTTCGGGGTTGTGCTGGAAGTTTCCGGTAGGTTCACAGTAGAGTTTCTCTACATGTTTCACACCTAAACGTTCAAGAAGTTCGGGAAGAATGATACCGCCTACCGAGTTTACACAGTCAATAGCTACCCGGAAATCAGCTTTTTTGATAGCTTCTACATCTACCAGGTCAAGAGCCAATACACTGTCGATATGTTTCTGATTATAAGTCAGGTCTTTGCGGTAAGATCCCAGATGGTCGACATCGGCATAGTCAAATTCTTCAGCTTCAGAAATACGAAGTACTTCGTTGCCTTCGGCTGCATTCAGAAATTCACCATGTTCATTCAGCAATTTTAGTGCGTTCCACTGTTTCGGGTTATGAGAAGCTGTCAGGATAATACCGCCACAGGCGCCTTCCATTGTTACAGCAAGTTCTGTGGTCGGGGTAGAAGCAAGATCAATGTCTACTACATCCCAGCCCATTCCCATCAATGTGCCGACTACTACGTTTTTTACCATTTCACCGGAAATGCGGGCATCACGTCCCACAACAATCTTATTACTCTTTGCCTTGCAGGTTCTACGAATCAAAGTAGCATAAGCCGAGGTGAATTTTACAATGTCAAGCGGGTTCAGTCCTTCTCCCGCTCCTCCGCCAATAGTTCCGCGGATTCCAGAGATAGATTTGATTAGAGTCATAGGTTCTTTAGTTAAAGATTTGATTTATCTAATGTTAGTGCTTTAGCTTTTTGCTTTCTCGAACTTCCGGATATCATAGAAATAAGGATTGACATATTGTTGTGCAGTTGTATGTCCCATCTTAGAAGGTACAATTAGGCGTACATGGGCATTATTACGCAAATATGGTAAAGCAATCAGCCATCCGGATGGAATTGCAGTTCCATAACCATTAGCAACTGTCCACAAATAGTCATAATCAAAATCACCAGATAAAACGATTCCATAAACAGTAGATGAGTTTTGCACATAACGGAATGTTAATGGAGACTTATAATATTCAGAAATATCCATCCATTTTTCCAAAGGAACATTGAAACATGTAGTATCTCCTGTCATCATATCCTGTTCTACATAGCGGGTACAAATGACATTATTGTTAGCAAAAGTATCTACCTCATTAATAACTTCAACTCCATTCTTATCCTCTTTTCCTCCACGATCTACGATCTGCATATATACGCCATTGGAGAAAGCAACGTATTCGTCATATCCATTCCCCGCTTCTTTAGAAGCTGTAATCGTATCCCGTTCAAACTCTTCCAGTGAAATGACACGGATATCATTATCTTTGATGAACTTATTCACCGCATTTTTCTCGTCTTCCAGCATTTCTGCATAAGTCTTCGAATTGTCGCATGCCTGGAACAGACTTCCGGCGGTTAACAAAGAGAGAAATAAAAATACAAGTTTCTTCATTATCTGTTATTTAGCTATATTCCGCACAAATGTATCTCAAAATCATTAAAAGTTGAAAGGGGGAAGTTGAAAGTTCGTATCTTTTAACCTTTCCATATTCACTTTTAACCTTCCATCTTTAGCTTTTCGCTGTTAGTAAAGGTTTATATTTCTCAAGCGCTTTCTCAAAGACCGCTTTTGCCTCTTCCATCGTTCCGAAAAATTCACCGCCCGAAGCATTCAAGTGGCCTCCTCCATGGAAGAATTCGGCAGCTAACTGATTGCATGGGAAGGTTCCTACTGAACGAAGGGATATTTTAATCATCGGTTTCTCGGTATCTTCCCTCAAGAAGCAAGAGAAACAGACATTTTTAATGGAAAGGGGAATATTAACAAAGCCTTCGCTATCGCCTTTTATATAGTTAAATTTGCTTTGCTCTGCTTTTGTCAGGGTGATTAGAGCCGAATTAGATTCCGAATACACAGTCATGTTCGATAATACATATCCCATCAAACGTAAACGGCTCTCCGAATAGGTGTTGTACACCTTACGATAAATATCATCTTTATCGATTCCTTTAGAAAGGAGTTCGCTAATGATAAAATAAATCTCCCGGTTGTTCGAGTTATAGGTGAACCCACCGGTATCTGTCATCATCCCTGTGTAGATACATTCTGCGCCTTCCTTAGAGATATCACTGAAATATCCCATACGGCAGATGAGACGAAATATCAGTTCGGAAGTAGAAGATATTTTGGGATAGGACATTACTATCTTACAGAAATCTTCGGGATATAAATGATGATCGATCATTATTTTACGTGCCGGAGAAGCGGCCACAGCATCTGCCATATCGTCGATACGCTTCAGTGCATTGAAATCGAGGCAACAGATGACGTCTGCTTCGGCGATCAATTTATCTGCAAAGTCTTTGTAACGGTCATACAACAGGATATCCTTACTGCCCGGCATCCACCGCAGAAAATCGGGAAAAGCATTCGGCACAATTACGTTTACTGTTTTCTCTTGTGAATCTAAAAAATGATATAATCCCAATGAAGAACCGATAGCATCGCCGTCAGGAGAAACATGAGATACAATTACTATTTTGTCAGCTCGTTCAAACCATTTAGTAAAATGGTCTATTTTGGCTTGTTCAATTACTTTCGTCAACATACTCTTATACTTTATCAAGGTGCAAATGTACGATAAATCTTTGTACTTAGAGCAAAAAGCGGACAGAACCTTCGTCGGATAGCGAGATAAACCGCAGACCGGATTGCTTGCATTCGCTTTCAAGGAGGTGTCTGCGGTATTCCGAGAGAGATGCGTCCAATATGACGTAAGAGAAAGAAAAGATTCGGGTGAGCTCTTCCAGATGTCCGTCATATCCTTTGCATAAGTAAAGATACTGAATATATAACGGAGAAACGGTGGTTTTGTTCCGCCAATGGTTATCATTTATTACACAAATATGACAGCCATGATAGGATATAATCTGCTGCTGACGATTAAGTTCCATATACCGGCAATCGGCAGTTATTTCTTTGGGAGGCAGAAGATGATGATGCTTCCAATAGTTAGCAGCCATGCGCTTCAGACGTTTTTCATTGGAGATAGTATCTACATAGTTTATCCAGGAACGTCCATCGCTCTCAATGCAATGTACTGCAGGGCAACCGCGCACGTTATAAAAGACCAGGCTTGTCCGGGGACGATCTAGCCAATATAATGTTGAATGATAAGTCCCCAGTAATAAGATAGAAAAAAGACAAATCAATAAATTCCGGTATCGACGGTTCATGAAATAATAGGTTAACAAAAAGCCAACGATATAGATACCCAATATTTCTGACTGATAAAGCCAGATTCCATCTATAGAAGCGTAAGGAAGCTGTTCCACCCATCGGACGAAGAAATTAAGTCCTTCCAATAGTTTCTTAACACCTTCGGCCACTACGATCTGAAGCCACGAAAGAGGAGTCAGAAGAAGCATAATGACAGCAGCATACAGGATAATCGTAATGAAAGGAATAACAACCAAGTTCGTCAATAGAAAATGTACAGAGAACCGGGAAAAATAAAACATAACAAGCGGAGCCGTTCCTATTTGTGCAGCAACAGACACACTCATCAGTCCCCAAATATATTTTCCTATTCTACCTTTCACCGTAATCAGGTGATAGATTGGTTTTTGAATCAATAGGATGGAAGCAACAGCAAGGAAAGAGAGCTGGAAACCAACATCAAACAACCATGCCGGATTACAGAATAGCATCAACCATGCAGCTGCCGCCAATGTATTTAGAGATAGCGGTTGGCGACCAACCATATCTGCCATTGCTAAAATTGAAAACATACTGACCGAGCGTACTACCGAAGGAGAAAGTCCTGTGAAAAAGGCAAAAGCCCATAATAGGATAAGAAGAAGAACAGAACGTATAGCTCTACCTATATTTCCTCTTCGGGCAATAGGTTTCAGTATGAAAAAGAGCAGTGTATATAAAAGCCCGATATGCAAACCGGATAGAGCTAGAATATGACTTGCACCGGCCACCGAATAACTCTCACGAACCGAATCACTTAATTCCGTTTTGTCTCCTATGGTCAGTGCTGAAAGTACAGCCAGTTCATCACCGGAAAATCCCAGTTTCTGATAAAGTGAAATCATCCTTCTTCGGCAAGAGCTGGCTATACTTTTGAGATCAAGGTTATTCATCCCGTCCTGTTTTGTCCATTTCCCGGATGCAACATATCCTGTTCCACTGATTCCTTTCCACATCAGGAAGCGGGCATAATCAAATTCATCAAAGTTCCGATTGTTGAGAGGGGGAGAAATACGGGCAGAAATCAGCAGTTCATCTCCACTTTTCAACCGGGTAACGACCGAATCTCGCTGTAGATAAAGAATTACAGCACGTTCTATCGGATATGTGCCGGCAGTATCACGACGTTCCTTTAATAATGTCTGGCAGAGGTAGGTATGTTCTTTCGCTTGAGGTGCATCCGTTATTAAAACCCGATACACTGTTTCTTCTTCCGGAAAAGAGTAGACAGCGTGTTGTAATTGCCAAGTTATTCCAAGCCATCCTCCTATAAAACAAAGGATAGAGACTGCTAATCCAAAGCACCATCGCAATGAATGGCGTTTCAGGAAATAAAGAACAAACAATAAAGCAATACAAAGTCCAAAGGCTAGAACACTCCAAAAAGGTTCCCATGAACGGTCAAAAAAATGATCTCCACAAAAAACGCCTGTTATCCAAGGGATAATCAGGCGTATATAGGGATATCGATGGATGTAAAAAGTACTCAACAGATGAGTTACAGTTCGTGCAACTGACGAATCATCGCCTCCGGATCGGGTGCCGCAAAGACAGCATTACCAGCCACTAACGCATCGGCTCCCGCCTCAACCAAGCGGGCACCTGTTTCCAGATTCACCCCACCGTCTACTTCAATGAGCGCTTTCGAACCTGTCCGTTCAATCAGGGCACGCAGCTCACGAACTTTTTCTACTGAATGTTCGATAAACTTCTGTCCGCCAAATCCCGGATTCACGCTCATGATAAGCACCATATATACATCCCGGATAATATCTTGTAAAAGAGCTACAGGAGTGGCTGGATTGATAGTTACAGCAGGCTGCATCCCAGCTTCTCTGATTTGTTGAATCACCCGATGCAAATGCGGGCAAGCTTCATAATGCACATTCATCGTATGGGCGCCCAACGCTTTTACCTCCGGAATAAACTTTTCCGGATTCACAATCATCAAATGCACATCCAGCGGTTTCTGGCTTAACTTCGCCACATATTTCAGTACCGGAAAGCCAAATGAAATGTTCGGAACAAATACTCCGTCCATAATATCAATATGTACCCACTCCGCTTCACTGCGGTTTACCATTTCAATATCCTTTGCCAAATATCCAAAATCGGCAGAAAGAATGGAAGGAGCGATAATCGGTTTCATAATTCTTTTATTTTAGGTTCTAGCCGTCACTTATTCGGGACGTTTTATTCTATTTATAATCTAATGGCTTGCTCGTTTTAATCTGCTCATCCGATTAATTACTTCATCAGACAACCATCTTCCAGGTGATATCCACGAAGCAATTCATCTATTTTCAGACGTTTTTTACCGGGAAGCTGTAAAGAAAGAATAGATACAAATCCATCCGGTACAGCTACTTTCATAAATTTCTTTCCATCGGTCACAATTGTTCCTGTAGCTAATTGATGTGATTCATAAATCTTCTCGCTTTCAAATATCTTCACGACCACTGCTGCTCCTTCTTCAGAAGTAATCAGTTCACTCCAAGCAGCAGGATAAGGTGATAATCCACGGATAAAATCATATATCTTCTTCACCGGCTGATTCCAGTCAATCCGACAGGTTTCTTTAAAGATCTTCGGAGCAGGACGAAGTTCACCGACAACCGCCATTTCTTCTTGAGGAATCGGTTTTACCGTTCCATTCAATATAGCGTCTACCGTTTCAAGAACCAGTTTTCCTCCCAGTACCATCAACTTATCATGTACCACTTCCACATTATCCGTATCTGCAATAGGTACACGTACTTGCTGAATGACTTCTCCGGTGTCTATCTCGTGTTTCAAAAAGAAAGTAGTAATTCCTGTTTCCGTATCACCATTGATAACCGCCCAATTAATGGGGGCAGCTCCACGGTATTGAGGAAGCAAAGAAGCATGAAGATTGAACGTACCCAGTCGTGGCATATTCCATACCACTTCCGGCAACATACGAAAAGCAACTACAATCTGCAAGTCCGCCTTCCATTCACGCAATGCTTCTACAAAAACCTCATCTTTTAACCTTTCCGGTTGAAGTAACGGTAAATTTTGTTCAAGTGCATATTGCTTTACAGGAGAATACTGAATCTTATGTCCGCGTCCGGCAGGCTTATCGGGCATTGTAATCACACCCACTACATTATAACCGCCTTCTACTAATTGACGCAGGGCCTCTACCGCAAAATCGGGAGTCCCCATATATACTATTCTTAAATCTTCTTTTTTCATAATCGTCTTATAATCTGCATAGCAACCTGTTATCTGCATAAACCCGGCTCCGGCATCTTGCCGATTGTCGGTTAGTCTTCAGAGAAATGTACCAATACTTGCCGGTATGAATTAAATATCTTCGATTTAGAAACAAATCCCTGATATCGCCCTTCTTCATCCACTACCGGAAGATTCCAGGCTTTCGTATCATCAAACGTCTGCATCACCTGTTCCATTCCATCCGTATCGAATATCTTGGCAGGGGCAGATGTCATTAATTTATTAACAGTGAAACGGTGATAAAGTTCTTGCCGGAACATGATGTTACGAATGTCGTCGAGAAGTACAATTCCCAACAATCCACCCGTTTTCTTATCTGTCACCGGGAAGACATTTCGATGGGAAGCAGCAATTGCTTTCACTAATTCGCCCAAATCCATTTCCGGATGTACGACAACGAAATCTTTCTCCACCACATTCTCCATCTTCATCAACGTCAACACGGCTTTATCCTTATGGTGTGTAAGCAACTGTCCCTTCTTAGCTAAACGCATCGAATAGATACTATGAGGTTCGAAAGCTATAATGGTCAGATATGAACTTACAGATACAATCATCAACGGAAGAAATAAGTCATATCCCCCTGTCAATTCGGCGATCAGGAACACCCCTGTCAACGGAGCATGCATAACGCCACTCATCACTCCCGCCATCCCCATCAATGCAAAATTCTTTTCCGGCAAATAAGCGGAGAAAGCAAAGTCATTGCTAAAATGAGAAAAGACAAACCCGGCGATACATCCCAAATAAAGCGAAGGCGCAAAGATACCACCACAACCACCGCCACCATTCGTTGCACTGGAAGCAAAGACCTTCAGCAGAATAATCAGCATCAGATAAACCAGCAGCAAATTGCCATAGCCATAAAACATAGAATTGTTCATGACCGTATCCCACTCTGCCGCAGACGTTCCATTCAGCAAAAGATTAATGGTATCATATCCTTCACCATAAAGAGGCGGGAAAAGGAAGATCAATATACTCAACATCACACCACCGAAAGCCAGTTTCTTATAAGGGTTGTTGAGTTTACCAAAGACACCTTCCACCGAATTCATGGCACGCGTAAAGTACAATGAAATCAGTCCGCAAAAAATTCCCAGTAAAATAACAAAAGGAATACGCTCCAGTTCGAATGCCTGATCCAGATGAAACTTAAACATAGCCTCCGTACCGGTGATTATATATGAAACGGTTGCCGCTGTCACGGCAGAAATCAGCAGGGGAAGTAAAGAGGACATGGTCAGGTCGATCATCAAGACTTCCAATGTAAATACCAATCCCGCAATCGGAGCTTTAAAAATGCCGGCAATCGCACCTGCCGCGCCACAGCCGACGAGCAACATCAGCGTGCGGTGCTCCATCTTGAATACACTCCCTAAATTGGAACCGATTGCCGAACCTGTCAGTACAATCGGCGCCTCTGCTCCAACCGATCCACCAAACCCGATGGTGATCGCACTGGCAATGGTAGAGGACCAGATATTATGTCGCTTGATACGTCCCTGTCTACGGGAAATAGCATATAGAATTTTGGTGACTCCATGACTGATGTCATCCTTAACAATGTTACGAACAAACCAACCTGCAAGAAAAATCCCGACTACCGGATATACCAAATACAGGTAGTTAGCTTCCGTTGCATTAAAATTATCAGTTAGGAAATTCTGTATCTGATGGATAAAGAATTTCAATATTAATGCGGCAAACGCTGTGAAAATTCCGACCAGGAAACTTAATATCAGAATAAATTGCTTCTCCTTTATATTCGCTTCCCGCCATTTGATGCAACGCTGTAATAAACTAAGTTTTTCTCCCTTCATTTATTCGCGAATTATCTTTATCACTCCACCTTTTTCCAACTTAATAATACTTGAGGGTCTCGGCCGGCTCATATCGTCCTGGCGAAAGCCAACGATATAATCTACCGCCAATTTGATTTCATCACTGATTTCACTAAAATTAGCCGCACCCGGCTGCCCGCTGACATTAGCCGAAGTAGAAACGATTGCTTTACGGAACTGCTGACAGAGTCGTCTGGAAAAGTCTTCATTCGTCACCCGAATCCCTACACTGCCATCCTCCGCCAGCAAATTCGATGCTAAGTTACGTGCTCCGGAATAAATAATCGTCAACGGCTTGTCGGCAACTTCAATCAAATCCCATGCAACATCAGGCACATCCTGTACATAAAAATCTACTTTAACCGGAGAGTCTACCAAGACCAGCATAGCCTTGCTGTCAGCGCGTTTCTTAATCTCATACACGCGGCGTACAGCCTCTTCATTAGTCGCATCACAGCCTATACCCCATACGGTATCGGTGGGATAAAGGATCACTCCTCCTTCATTCATCACCTGACAGGCTTTTTTAATATCTTCTATCATTTCTTGATTAATTTCCGTTAAGAACAAGACGCAAAAATAACACTTTTATTCCATTTAGTGAAATCTATCCCGACGTTTTTAAGTCCCTCAAAAATATAGATTGACACAACAAACCATACAAAAAAGAAAGAACGATGTAAATTAAGAGATAACCTACATCGTTCTATAAAAAACAGATCATTCAAAAAATCAACCCCTAACGCTATCTATTCTTCCAACTATTGTCCAGATTCGGGTTCAAAATCACATCTTCATAGGGATAAGGAACATACATCTTACTGTCATCCCAAGTTCCGGTGACCGTTACTGCTTCTTTCCTGAAAACTCCGGACACCACTTCAATAGGCTCATTTTTCTTACGGAATTCAAAATGATCCTTATACCGGTACATTCTGAACATATCCCTGGCTCTGCTCGCAATACCGCCCCAATAATAACCGGCCATTTCCCAACCATGTTCATTGTAGGCTGCTTCCGCCAGTTCATCAGGAGACATATCCGTCGTATATCTATTTGTTTTTTCACCGTCTGCCCTGTTGCGCACTTCGTTCAACACTTTAACCGCCTGTTCATTGATTTCTCCCGCACGGCCTGTTGCTTCGGCATACCAGCAATATACTTGCGAAAGACGTAATAACTGGAATGTTTTCTCCCCCGATGCATTGACTACGGCAGGATTTGTATAATCAAATTCAGTTCCGCGTACAGCACCTTCCACGGTCTTCATAAATACAGGTGCCACTACCTCGCGGGAAGCAGGATCGGTATCATACCACCAATCATATAGTTTCCCGTCGCTAAGCATGATTTTCGGGAAATACGTAGCATCTTTACGAGGACCTTCGGGGAAGTTCATCCAGAAATTAATTTCTCCATTCGTATCTCCCCAACCGGCCTGTTTCATATCTTGCAGGAAATCGGTCAAGGGAGCGGATTGTCCTGTCGCATCCCTATTATAATAGATACCCAACAGAAGTTCCGTATTCTTATTATTGTATTCCCATGAATATACCTGGCTATATTCCGGCAGCAGTTTATAATAGTAGCTACCACCATCTGCACCGTCTATCACTTCTTTGGCTTTGGCGGCAGCCAGCTTGTAATATTCTACTCCTTTATTAAGTGGCCATCCTGCCATACACATATAGACATAAGCCATCGTTGCTTTTACGGCTCCCTCACTTACAGCAATGTTCATTCCATTTCTGCCATACGGTTCCTTCGTGTACAGTGCGGGGCAATCGGTTTCTGCTATTTTCAGGTCAGACAGAATCAATTCGTACACTTCCTCTTCCGTCTTCAACGGAGCATTATAATCTATTTCTTCTTTCAGCATGATGGGAACCCGTCCCCAAGTAGTCACCAGATAAAAATAAGAGTAGGCCCTCCAATAATGTGCTTGTGCAATAGCCACTTTT
The DNA here is from genome assembly GCF_003435205.1 of Bacteroides sp. AF32-8BH. Taxonomy (NCBI): domain Bacteria; kingdom Pseudomonadati; phylum Bacteroidota; class Bacteroidia; order Bacteroidales; family Bacteroidaceae; genus Bacteroides; species Bacteroides sp. AF32-8BH. Next base: position 64,849 of record NZ_QVLZ01000010.1, read on the forward strand.
ATATCGTCTTTTGATACCTCCGGCGTACGCTCCGCATTATTTATGATAAAATTGGCAGCCTTGATAACTTTGAAACGCTGCTCCCACATACTGGACAACCACGAGTTATTGTCTTTCACATCAAACTGATCGTGTTCACGAAGAGGTTGTTTATTACTGGAAGGATGAGTGGAGATATCATCTCCCACCAGGAAGTTCGTTCCACAAAGATTATTACTAGCCTGTGAACTTGCGATCACGGAATAGAGAGCCGTCAGCGAAGCGTCCAAGTCTTCTTTATTACTGAAATAGGTATCCGAAGGTAACTGTCCTTTCGGATCTTCTTCCAGAAAATCACTACACGAAGTCCAACACAAAGCTGTCAGAAGTACAGGCAAGGCTTTCATTATAAAGGTATATGCTGTTTTCATACGGTTATTGTCTTAATACACGGTTTTAAAATCTGAATTTGGCTCCAAAGGTGATTGTCCGAGGAATCGGATAAGCACCGTAATCCAGTCCGTCATAACTGGTGTACACTTCAGGATCCATTCCTTTGTAGCGGGTGATTGTAAAGAGATCCTGTGCACTGACGGACAGTTGTACACTTGCAAACTTCAGTACACGGCGAGGAATGCGGTACGAGAGGCTGATATTCTTCAACTTGATAAAAGAAGCATCTTCAAGCCAGAAATCCGAATTAGCATAACTCTTGTTGTCGGTATTGGTAAGGCTCGGATAAAGAGCGTCCGCTTTGTTGGCAACATGATCCCATCCTTTGAAGTAGGCATCACGCAAGGTTACGAAACGAGAGACGCCAGTCATGGATGCCGCCATAAAACGGCTGATATTCAACCGGTCATATCCGGTGGCAGCATTAAAAAAGACATTCAGCGTCCAGTTTTTCCAAGTAACAGTATTGTTCCAACCTACTGTCCATTTGGGACTTGCCTGTCCTTTCACAACCAAATCATCGGAAGTCGGATTCGTTGTCAGACTACCATCTGCTTTCTGATAAAGATTGGCGCCTTTATCATCGAATCCTTTCCATTGATAGACATAGAAAGATCCCATAGGATAACCGGGCTTCATAATCTGCATAGGACCTCCCAAATCGCTATAGTTAGCAGTGAGTACAAAGTCATCGCCTGCGAGATCTGCTACTTCATTCTTCACATAAGAAGCATTCAGGCTGGTTTCCCACGTCACAGCCTCCTTTACAGGGAAAGTGGTAAGGGATAATTCGACTCCGGTATTGTTCAGTTTTCCTTGATTCACCCAATAAGTACCACCTCCGTTATATTTAGGCACCTGTTTCTGAAAAAGCAGATCTTTCGTTTGTTTCTTGAACCAGTCCACTGTAATATTAAAGCCTCCGATACTCATATCCAATCCCAAATCATATTGGTAAGTTTTTTCCCAGGTAATGCCGGGTGTAGCAAACTGATATCCCCAATATCCCGTAGAGGAAGTGGAAGTTCCCCAGCCGTAAGATGCCCCCGACAACATACCTAATGTGCTGTAAGCAGCAATATCCTGATTTCCGGTGACACCAAAGCTGGCACGCAGCTTCAGCTGATCGAGCACGTGCTGGTTGCTCATGAAAGATTCTTGTGCAATATCCCAAGCCACAGCTGCGGAAGGGAAATATCCCCATTTGTTGTCTCCCTGAAATTTAGAAGAACCGTCAGCTCTTAATGCAGCAGTAATAAAATATCGTTTCTTATAATCGTAATTAGCACGCACGATGCCGGAAGCCAAAGAAAATTCCGTATATGAATTGCTCGCATCTCTGATAGCAGCATTGCCAAGATTCCAGTACCCAACACTTTCATTGTTCAGATTGGAACCGGTTCCCTTTAGTTGTGAGTCCCACGAACGACTTATTTCCCATACACCCATGGCGGTGAAGCTATGATCTCCGAATTGCTTTTGCCAGGTCAGATTGTTAGTATTCTGCCAATAGTTATGCAATGCGTTGGTATTGCTTGCGCTATTGACAGCACCCGGTGAATCCAGTTTCGACCGGAAAGAATAAGAAGGACTATTATCGTAGTCATAACCTCCCTGAACGGAAAGCGTCAGTCCTTTCATGATCTTAAACAGCAATGTCAGGTTGGCGTTTAAATTATAGCTATAGCTATCGCTATTGTTCACTATCATTTCACCGTAAGGGCTGGAACCGATCATATTATACGGGTCTGTATTGTACACGCCGGTTTCGGGATCTTTCAGCTCCATGGTAGGCGAAAAGTTAGTGACATGCAACCAGTTCGCCCCACCTTCATTGTGTTTGTGAAGACTGGATGCGTTTAATTTTGCAGAGATTGTCAACCAGGGTTTCACTTCCGAGTCGATGTTTGCCCGAATTCCATAGCGTTTATAATCGGACATGATGGTGATGGCTTCCTGATCGAGCACATTTCCCGAAATAAGGTATTTCACTTTTTCATTTCCTCCGGATATGGCAAGCCGATAATCCTGGGTGATACCTGTACGAGTCAGAAGATCAGTCCAGTTAATTCCTTTCGTTCCATTTTTATAAGCCTCAAGATCTTCGGCAGAGATAGTAGACGATCCGCGAATGTCATTCAGTGCAGTTGCATATTCGTAAGCGTTCAGCAGGTCATACTGTTTTCTGACAGTCGAAAGCCCTACCGATGCATCGAACGTTACCTGTGCTTTTCCCTCACTACCCTGTTTGGTGGTTATCAGGATAACGCCATTCGAACCACGGGAACCGTAAATGGCAGTGGAGGAAGCGTCTTTCAGTATTTCCATCGACTGGATATCAGAAGGGTTAATACCGTCCAAGCCACTGGAAGAGATGATACCGTCAATCACATATAAAGGATCACTGCTTTTATTAATAGAGGTAGTTCCACGAACGCGCACCTTCATACTTGCTCCGGGCATACCACTCGTAGCAGTGACTTCTACACCGGGAGTACGACCCTGGAGTATATTTTCAACCCGTTGTACAGGTTGATTTTTGTATTGTCTGTTGGATACACCGGACACAGCACCCGTAAGGTCACTCTTTTTGACGGTTCCGTATCCTACCACTACCACTTCATCCAATAACTGATTGTCTTCTTTCAACACAACACGAAGAAGAGATCTCTTTCTGACTTTCACTTCCTGCGTATGATAGCCGATATAAGAGATCACTAAAATCGCTCCTTCCGGAGCTTCGAGAGTAAACCTACCATCCATATCACTGGTAGTTCCGGTATCTTCACCTTTGATAATGACGGAAGCACCAATGATTGTCTCTCCCTGTTCGTCGTTAATCACTCCTTTGATTGTCTTTCCAGCATCCCCGTCGGTATTAGTATCGCTGTTTGTCGTAACTTCATTGTTATTTTCCGGGGCTTCCTGTGTTTCTGTCTTCTGTTTTTCAAGAGGAGGAGCAACCTGCGCGAATAATCCGAAAGGCAGAAACAGCATTAAAAGAATGCATAATAGCCATTTGTTTTTCATTATTACTTCCATTATTGTTCTAAAATTAGAATAGTTATTAGGATAGATTACCATCAATATTAGGCAATTTATGTGCCAAAAGCATAACAAAAGACTGAAACAACGAGACTTGCCAAGTTTAATCAAAGAGATTACATCACTCATTTTCAAATACATAAACAATTTGCAATAAAGAAAAAAAGCATTAATAACCAGATTAAGTTTCAAGTACAATCCTGTGCAAAAATTCCACAGAAATGTGGACATATTCCACAAGATAATAAGTTAAGAATAATCCGTATTTAAAAGTTCCTTTCCATCCTTCTGATTGTTTCCACATATCAGAAGTCAGAATAAACGTTCCAAAACTCCAGTTTAAACGATTATTAACTAATTTCTCCCCCGTCTCCGAGAACAGAATCATCAGAAATATCTATCTTTGCCCCAATTTCAAGCAAGAAAGCAAAAGTGCTATTTTTGTGTCGAATTTAAAACGTTTAAGAGAAAACAATGGAAGAAATCGTATTTCATCACACATTACCTATCCAATTGCGATTCAATGATGTAGACAAATTTGGTCACGTCAACAACACGGTTTACTTCTCCTTTTACGACTTGGGAAAGACTGAATACTTCGGTTCAGTATGCCCGGGAGTAGATTGGGAAAAGATTGGCATTGTCGTTGTTCATATTGAAGCGAATTTCGTTAAGCAAATTTTCGCATCCGACCACATCGCTGTACAAACCGCCGTCTCTAAGATAGGTACCAAAAGCTTTCATCTGGTTCAACAAGTCATTGACACGAAAACCAATGAAGTGAAATGCGTTTGCAAATCCATCATGGTTACTTTCGATCTTGAAAGACATGAGTCCATGCCACTGACCAAAGAATGGATAGAAGCGATCTGCAAGTATGAAGGACGGGATTTGCAAAAAGCATAGATTGATTCCCCCCCACCGATGAAGACACCCTCCGGCACCAATGAAAGCATCGAGCGGTACCGGGGAACAAATCTCCCACGAATAAGAAACAAAACAAGCAAAACCAATTCCTTAGAAAAAGTTTTATCCTGATTCATGTCCGCTATATAACAGAAATTGCCTATTTTTGCACCTTATTATTAAGGCATAAAATATCTAGTACAGAAAATGATAGCTGACAAAAGTATAAATTTAGATACCCTTCATAAAGTATTGTTTGATAATGAGAAGCTGGAACTCTCTGAAGAATGTATTCGAAAAGTAGAGGAAAGCTTCGATTTTCTGCAATCCTTTTCCAGCGATAAGATTATTTATGGTATCAATACGGGGTTCGGCCCAATGGCACAATACAGAATAGAAGATCAGTCATTGATCGACCTTCAGTATAATATCATCCGAAGCCATTCCACCGGTGCCGGCAAACCGCTTCCCGAACTTTATGTAAAAGCAGCTATGATTGCCCGTTTGTACACTTTTCTACAAGGGAAGTCAGGAGTGCATCTGGAACTGGTTTCTCTCCTCTGTGAATTTATCAACCGCGGAATTTATCCGTTCATACCCGAACACGGAAGTGTAGGTGCCAGCGGCGATCTCGTACAACTGGCCCATATCGCCCTGACGTTAATAGGGGAAGGGGAAGTTTTTTATCAGGGTAAATTGTGTAACGCAGCTACGGTACTTCAGGAAAACGGCCTGAAACCTTTTTCCATGCGTATTCGTGAAGGTTTATCCGTTACAAACGGTACTTCTGTAATGACAGGCATCGGTATTGTCAATCTGATTTATGCAAAAAAACTACTCCGTTGGTCGGTGGCTGCCTCTGTAATGATGAATGAGATTGCCGCCTCTTATGATGATTTTATGGCACAGGCATTAAACGAGGCCAAGCATCATAAAGGTCAACAAGAAATAGCTGCTATGATGAGAGAATGGGTGGCAGGCAGTAAATGCGTGCTTCAAAGAGAGAACGAGCTATACAACCAGGTGCATAAAGAGAAAATCTTCGAACACAAAGTACAGCCCTATTATTCCTTGCGATGTGTTCCGCAAATACTCGGTCCTATTTACGATGAACTGGAGAATGCGGAAGAAGTATTAATAAACGAAATAAATTCCGCCTGTGACAACCCGATTGTCGATCCGGATACACAAAATATTTATCATGGCGGCAACTTCCACGGAGATTACATTTCTTTCGAAATGGACAAGTTGAAAATTGCCGTGACCAAACTGACTATGCTTTCCGAAAGACAGATTAACTATCTGTTCCACGACCGTATCAATGGCATCCTGCCTCCGTTTGTAAATTTGGGAGTGCTTGGATTGAACTATGGTTTACAGGCTTCGCAATTCACTGCAACATCCACTACAGCGGAGTGTCAGACATTATCGAATCCGATGTATGTACACAGTATTCCTAATAACAACGACAATCAGGATATTGTCAGCATGGGAACCAACTCGGCTCTATTAGCAAAAACAGTCATTGAGAATTCTTATCAGGTAATGGCTATCCAGTTCATGGGAATAGCACAAGCTATCGACTACCTGAAAATACAAGACCGCCTAAGTTCCAAAAGCCGGCAGGTTTATGAAGAAATACGCAGTTTCTTCCCTGTATTTACGAATGACACACCTAAATATAAAGAGATAGAAATGATGATAGACTATCTCAAAAAAGAAGATAAATAAAATGAAATATGCATTAGTAACCGGAGGAAGCCGAGGTATCGGCCGTGCTGTCAGTTGTAAACTGGCGGAAATGGGCTACTTTATACTGATAAATTATCAGAATAACGACGCAGAAGCGGAGAAAACGTTGCAGTTAGTACAGGAAAAAGGAAGCAATGGCGAGTTGATGAAGTTCGATGTGACCGACCCTGCCGCTATCACCCTTGCTTTGGGCAACTGGGCTTCCCAACACCCCGACGAATATATCGAGGTACTGATAAACAATGCAGGTATCCGCAAAGACAACCTGATGCTCTGGATGACAGGAGAAGAATGGAGCAAAGTGCTCGATATCAGCCTGAACGGATTCTTCAACGTGACACAGCCTTTATTGAAGAATATGCTGGTCAAACGTTATGGACGTATCGTAAATATCGTGTCATTGTCGGGCATTCAGGGAATGCCCGGCCAAGCCAATTACTCCGCAGCCAAAGGTGGCGTAATAGCTGCTACCAAAGCACTGGCACAGGAAGTTGCCAAGAAGAAAGTAACAGTCAATGCAGTAGCTCCGGGATTCATCCGTACGGATATGACGGAAGGAATTGATGAGAACGAATGGAAGAAACATATTCCCGCGGGACGTTTCGGCACTCCGGAAGAGGTTGCCGACCTGGTCGGTTTCCTGGCATCTCCAGCCTCATCCTACATCACAGGAGAAGTGATTTCCATCAACGGAGGACTATATACTTAAAATAAAAGCATAGAATAGACAAAATAATGAAAAGAGTTGTTATCACGGGAATGGGGATTTACTCTTGCATCGGCAAGAATCTGGATGAAGTAAAAGACTCACTATATCATGGAAAATCGGGAATTGGCATAGATCCGGTACGGAAAGAATTGGGCTATTTTTCTGCATTAACGGGGATATTGCAACGTCCCGACTTGAAGAAGTTGTTGGACCGCCGTAAACGTCTCTGTCTGCCGGAGCAGGGAGAATATGCTTATCTCGCTACATTAGAGGCTTTCCGTAATGCAGGGATTGACGAGAATTTTCTCGAATCCAACGAAGTGGGTATCTTGTATGGCAATGATAGTAGCGCCGCTCCTGTTATTAACGCAGTGGACATCATTCGTGAAAAGAAAAACACTGCACTAGTGGGTTCCGGTTCTATTTTCCAGTCGATGAATTCCACCGTGACAATGAACCTATCGGTTATTTTCAAACTTAGAGGGGTCAACTTCACTATTGCCGGAGCCTGTGCAAGCGGTTCTCACGCTATTGGTATGGGTTACCTGCTTATAAAATCGGGATTACAGGATTGTATTCTTTGCGGTGGCGCACAAGAAGTCAATCCTTATGCAGTAGGAAGTTTCGACGGACTAAGCGCATTTTCCACCCAGGAAGCAGCCCCCGAGAAAGCCTCGAAACCTTTTGATAAACGACGTGACGGACTGATTCCGAGTGGAGGAGCCGCCAGTCTGGTATTAGAGAGTTATGAATCGGCTGTAAAAAGAGGAGCTCCCATCTTGGCCGAAGTCATCGGTTACGGTTTTTCATCCAATGGAGATCACATCTCCGTGCCTAATGTGGACGGTCCGAAACGTTCTCTTCAAATGGCCATCAAAGATGCAGGGATTGCACTCGAACAGATCAGTTATATCAATGCACACGCCACCTCAACTCCGGTAGGTGACTTGAACGAGGCGAAAGCCATTGCGGAAGTATTTGAAGGGCATCACCCGTATGTGACCTCCACAAAGTCTATGACAGGACATGAAATGTGGATGGCCGGTGCCAGTGAAGTGATTTATTCCACCCTCATGATGAACAACGGTTTCATCGCTCCCAACCTCAATTTCGAGGAACCGGACGAGGCCTCTGCACAATTAAATATACCTACCCAACGGGTAAACCTGGAATTTGATACGTTCCTTTCCAACTCATTCGGATTCGGAGGAACCAATTCCACGCTAATCATACGCAAAATCAATCCATAATTTACTAAAGAAAACAGATATATGACAAACGAAGAAATCATCGAGAAAATAAGAACCACTCTGGCAGAAGAGTTTGAAGTAGGCATCGACGTTATCCAGCCGGATGCACCGTTAATGGAAACTCTTGAACTGGACAGCCTGGACTTGGTCGATATGGTGGTACTGGTAGAAAAGAACTTCGGTTTCAACGTAACCGGACAAGATTTTGCGGGTATCAAAACCTTCCAGGACTTCTACGATCTCGTTATCACCCGTATGCAGGAAGCCAAGTAAATATGTCGACGTGGAAAGGCAAAACCCGGGGAGGAACATTCGGATACTTATTCTTTATTTACCTGATTAAGTATCTGGGCATTACTGCCGCTTATATATTTCTAAGTCTGGTAGTATTGTACTTCGTACCGTTTGCTCCGAAAGCCACTAAAAGCACCTGGTTTTATGCCCGCCACATTCTGAAATACAACCGAATACGCTCTTTGGGTATGTTGCTGCGCAACTATTACCGGTTAGGGCAAATCCTGATTGACAAAGTAGCTATTGGTAACGGAAAAGTCGATCAATACCGGTTTGAGTTCGAACGGTATCCGGAATTTCTGCAATTGCTGAACAGCGAACAGGGAGTAATTATGATTGGTGCCCATGTGGGAAACTGGGAAATAGGCGTTCCTTTCTTCGACGATTACGGAAAGAAAATCAATATCGTGATGTATGATGCCGAACATCGTAGAATCAAAGAGATATTGGAGAAAAATGGTCAGGACAAGGATTTTAAGATTATCCCCGTCAACGAAGATAACCTGACACACGTTTTCCGTATTACCGAGGCGTTAAACAAGAAAGAATATGTATGCTTCCAGGGCGACCGTTATCTGAATAAAGAGAAACTGCTGACAGGAACACTCCTGGGACAGAAAGCTCCTTTCCCTGCCGGTCCTTTCTTGCTTGGTTCGCGAATGAAAGTTCCGGTGGTATTCTACTTTGCCATGAGAGAGCCGGGCAGAACCTACCGTTTTCATTTTATAAGGACGGAACCAGTCATACGAACCAAAGAAAAGAAAGCAGAGATCGCTCTGCTCGAACAATATACGGCCGCTTTGGACCAAATACTGAAACGCCATCCGGAACAATGGTTCAACTATTACTCATTCTGGAAAACCACGAGTGACGGTTCGCCCTCCAAAGGATTGAAATAAAGATATAACAAAATAAAGATGCAACAGAATCAATATGATAAGGAACCGTTGACCGCGGTAGAGGCACAACGCTTGGCACAAGAAATAGCTTTCGGGCCCATCGTGTTTCAGGTATCACGCCTTATGCTCAAATTCGGTATTTTCCAGTTACTAGCCGACGAACGTGCAGGCATGACACAAGAAGAAATCAGCAAGGCTTGTGGCCTGTCTTCTTATGCAACACAAGTTTTGCTGGAAGCCTCATTAACGATCGGTACCGTATTGCGGCACGAAAACCTTTACCGCCTTGCCAAAGCCGGATGGTTCCTGCTCAACGACAGGATGGTACGTGTCAATATGGATTTCAACCACGATGTCAACTATCTGGGAATGTTCCATCTCGAAGAGGCTCTCACCAACGGACGTCCCGGAGGGCTGAAAGTATTCGGCGAATGGAGCACTATCTATGAAGGGCTGTCAAGCTTGCCCTCACAGGTACAAAAGAGCTGGTTCGGTTTCGATCATTATTACTCGGATTGCTCGTTTGACGAAGCTTTGGCAATTGTTTTCGCCCGTCATCCCAAGACTTTACTGGATGTGGGAGGTAATACCGGTCGATGGGCGACCAAATGCGTAAGCTATGACGATGCAGTGGAAGTAACTATTATGGACCTTCCGCAACAATTGGAGATGATGCGTCAACAAACTAAAGACCTACCCGGAGCAATGCGTATTCACGGGTATGGCGCCAATCTGCTCGATCCCGAAGTACCTTTCCCGACAGGGTTCGATGCTATCTGGATGAGCCAGTTCCTTGATTGTTTCTCGGAAGAAGAAGTAACCAGCATACTGACCCGTGCAGCCCGTTCTATGAGTGGGGAGAGTCGCCTCTATATCATGGAAACTTTCTGGAACCGGCAAAAGTTTGACACAGCCGCTTATTGCCTGACACAAATCAGTCTTTATTTCACAGCCATGGCAAATGGTAACAGCAAAATGTATCATTCGGATGATATGGAACGGTGCATCAAAGCAGCGGGATTGGAAGTTGAAAAGATAGATGACCATTTAGGAATGGGACACAGCATTGTACAATGCAGATTGAAATGAACAACAGGGAAGTTATCATACAAGGAGAAGGAATACTCAATTTGATTCCACAGCGTCCGCCCATCGTGATGGTGGACAGTTTCTTTGGTATCGAAGAGAATCATTCCTATTCCGGACTGACTGTTACTGCTGATAATATTTTCTACGAAACCGGAAAACTGCAAGAGGCAGGAATTATTGAACACATCGCTCAATCAGCAGCAGCACGTATCGGATTTCTTTATACCCGGCAGGGTGAAAAAGTACCGTTAGGGTTTATCGGCTCGGTAGACAAACTTAAAATCTACGATTTGCCAAAGAACGGGATGAAACTATTTACGGAGATTACCGTTGTACAGGAGGTATTCGACATTACATTGATTTCTGCACAAGTGAAAGTGGAAGACAAGCTGATAGCTGAATGCAGGATGAAAATATTTATAAAAAAAGAATGAAACGGAAAACGAATCAACAGGTTGCAGCTTTGACTAACCGGACTACCTTCAGAGTGCGGTTCAGCGAAATAGACTCCATGCAGATTGTATGGCATGGTGAGTATGTGCGCTATTTTGAAGATGGAAGAGAAGCTTTTGGCAAACAGTATGGTTTGGATTATATGAGTATTTACCGGGAGGGATACATGGTTCCTATCGTGGATTTAACCTGTCAGTTCAAACAATCACTATCTTTTGGTGAAGAAGCGATTGTCGAAACGCGCTATATTGCCTGTGAAGCAGCCAAGATAAAATTTGAATACATTATCTACCGGGCTACCGACCAGAGTATAGTAGCCACCGGAAGCACCATACAAGTGTTCCTGAACCTGAATAAAGAATTGGAGCTTATGAATCCTCCGTTTTATCTGGAATGGAAAAAGAAATGGAATATCCTTTAAATATATACATCACAGCCCATACGCTGATTAGTTCGTTAGGTTTCGGCATCCCGGAAAACCTGGAGGCCATCCATAACTACCGAAGCGGAATCCGTATGCAAGAAGCCGGCCTAATTTCCGATCATCCCCTATTGGCGGGAATGATTGATTCTGTGGAATTGGAAAAACGGGCGAAGCTGATGCAGATTACGGATTATACCCGAATGGAGCAATTATTCATACTGGCTATCCAAGAGGTTATTTCTCAATCGGGAGCCGACTTGCGGGAGCCGGATTGTACCTTGTTATTATCTACCACTAAAGGAAATATAGATTTATTGAGTGAATTACCTGCTGACAGTCCGGTTTTTCTTTGGAAAATGGCGGAACGAATCGGAGATTTCTTTGGAGCGACAAATCAGGTAGAGGTCATCTCCAATGCCTGTATATCAGGAGTCTCGGCACTAATCGTCGCTAAGAGATGGATAGAATCAGGACGTTACAAACGAGTGATTGTGGCAGGTGGGGATATTCTTTCTCATTTCATTACCAGCGGCTTTCTATCGTTTCGATCTGTCAGCGCACACCTTTGCCGACCATACGATATACAACGGGATGGATTAAGTCTGGGCGAAGCCTGTGGAGCTGTTCTTTTAGAAACTCAAGGAAACGCGAATCATATTATTCTCTCCGGAGGAGCAATCAGCAATGACGCCAACCATATATCCGGTCCTTCCCGAACAGGGGACGGTTTAGCTCTAGCCATTAATCAGGCAATGGAAGAAGCCGGAGCACTCCCCGAAGACATTAGCTTTATCAATGCACACGGAACAGCTACGGTTTACAATGATGAAATGGAATCCAAAGCCATACATCTGGCGGGATTAGCTGCAGTTCCGGTGAATAGCCTCAAGCCCTATTTCGGTCATACATTAGGAGCTTCGGGCATTATCGAAACCATACTTTGCATAGAGCAACTAAAAGAAGGAAGATACTACGGAACTTTAGGGTATGAAACACTCGGTGTTCCCATGCCTATCACTGTCTATACCACTCATCAGCCGATGCCGATGAAATGCTGCATCAAAACCGCTTCCGGTTTCGGAGGCTGTAATGCCGCACTGGTATTATCCCTCCCCGATGCTCACCTGAAACAGAAAGTAAACTTGCAGGCAACCGACAAAGCGAGTGCTCCGTCAGTTTGCAAAGCAGTGGTGGAATCGGGCAACATGGTCACAATCAGGCCAGGAGCAGTAGAAAGTAAAGGAACAACTGTATTCAGCTCTTCGGAAACTGACTTTGCACCGTTCATCCGGGAAGCATACAAGCATCTGGGAGAAAACAATATGAAGTTCTATAAGATGGACAACCTCTGTAAGCTGGGATATGTAGCTGCCGAATATTTACTGAAAAATACACACCACCGTCCGGAAGAGATTGGAATCATTCTTGCCAATGCTTCTTCCTCTCTGGATACGGACTGCAAACATCAGGCAATCATCAGTAAAGAAGGGGACAAAGCAGCCAGTCCTGCCGTGTTTGTCTACACTCTCCCCAATGTAGTATTGGGAGAAATCTGTATCCGGCACAAGATTCAGGGAGAGAATACATTCTTTGTCCGTCGGCAATCCGATGCTGCCTCATTAGAGGATTATGCAAGGATTGTGATGGCAAAAGGCAAGTTACGCACCTGTATCATAGGCTGGTGCGAACTACTGGACGGACATTATCAAGCAGAATTTAAACAACTTAATAATATATCAACGATTTATGGATAATTTAGATCAAACCAAAAGAGAACTGATGGACGAAGTGAAAGGGAAACTAATCGAAGAGTTGAACCTTGAAGAAATCACTCCGGAAGATATTGACAATGAAGCCCCTCTGTTTGGCGACGAAGGTCTTGGCCTTGACTCCATTGACGCACTCGAAATCATCCTGATTCTGGAACGCGAATACGGTATAAAGATAGAGAACCCCAGTGAAGGAAAACAAATCTTCTACTCGGTACGTACACTGGCAGACTACATCATTGCTAATCGCAAAGCTTAACCGATGAAGATATACGTCACCGGATTGGGAGTTGTTTCGGGCATCGGTATCGGAGTTTCCGAAAATATAGAAGCGTTGAGACAAAGAAAGCATGGCATCGGAAAAGTAACTCTTTTTCCGACTGCTCTCGATGTGCCCGTATCCGAAGTGAAACGTAGCAATGAGGAACTAAAGCAACTGATCTCTTTACCTCCGCAACGCACTGTATCACGTACGGCCTTGTTGGGAATGATAGCAGCCAAAGAAGCAATGAAAGATGCGGGACTCACACCACCATTACGTATCGGTTTTATTTCCGCCACTTCCGTTGGCGGCATGGATTTGAGCGAGCACTTCTATGAATCTTTCAAGAAAAACCCGGGACAGGGACGGTTACGGGAAGTAATTTCACACGACTGCGGAGCCAGTACAGAATTGATTGCTTCGTATTTGGGTATCAATGATTTTATAACCACCATCAGTACAGCCTGCTCGTCAGCAGCCAATGCCATCATGCTGGGAGCAAGAATGATTAAACACGGGCTACTGGATGCTGCTATCGTGGGAGGTACGGATGCACTTTGCCGGTTTACGCTCAATGGATTCAACTCCCTGATGATTTTGGACAAAACACATTGCCGTCCCTTTGACCGCTCACGTACCGGATTAAATCTGGGAGAAGGTGCCGGTTACTTAGTGCTTCAATCGGAAAGTTCACTCCAAAGAACTCCTTATTGCGAACTTAGCGGTTACGCCAATACGAATGAGGCTTATCATCAAACAGGAAGTTCTCCTGAAGGGGACGGTGCCTTTCTGTCAATGAGTGAAGCTATCGCTTCCAGTGGTATTTCCCTTGAAAAAATCGATTATATCAATGTACATGGAACAGGTACTCCCGGCAATGATGCGTCAGAAGGCATGGCGCTCCGAAGAATCTTTGGAGAACACGTTCCGCCATTTAGTTCGGTAAAAGCTTTTATCGGACATACCTTAGGAGCTTCCGAAGGAATTGAAGCTGTTTACTCCGTTCTTTCAATAGATAAAGGGCTGATTTATCCCAACCTGAACTTTACGGATGCGATGCCGGAAACAGGACTGATACCGGAAACCTCTTTTCAAGAAGGAATCCCCATCCGACATGTGTTATCCAACTCTTTCGGTTTCGGAGGAAACGATTCATCGCTCCTCTTTTCCGCAACGAATTTTCCAGCATAAACGCACCTTTAAGTATTTAAGCCTATGCAGCCAGTTTATATTCAACGCATCGCTTCCATTCATCCGCCAAAGGATCATTCACCAGGAAATAATCGCCCTTATCTTCAGGCTTGCGAACCCGATTATAAGGATATTATCACCAATGCGACCTTGCGCAGACGCATGAGCCGTATCGTAAAAATGGGGGTGGCTTGCGGATTGGAATGTATGGGTGAACTATCTCCTGAAAAGATACAAGGAATCATCACAGCAACAGGATTGGGCTGCTTGACAGATACGGAAAAATTCCTGAACAACCTATTGGATAATGAAGAGCGGATGCTGAATCCTACTCCTTTTATCCAGTCGACATTCAATACAATCGGTGCACAAATAGCTCTGATTCATCAAATACATGCCTACAACATGACTTATGTCCACCGTGGACTTAGTTTTGAAAGTGCTTTATTGGACGCTATGATGAAAATAGAAGAAGGAAGCGAGAATATACTTGTGGGAGCCATCGATGAAATGACAGAAACCTGTTACACGATTCAGCAACGGCTGGGAATGCTGAAAGGGATAGCAGCCGGAGAAGGTGCTCAATTCTTTCTGTTAAGTCGGGAAGCCGGAGAGCATCCGTTGGCTGAAATACAGGGAATCGAAACTTTCATCAGGAAACAGACTACAGAAGAAATCAGCTCCCGAATCATCCGTTTTTTGCAACGAAATGGTTTAGAATGTCAGGATATTCAGTGGTTGGTTACCGGGAAAAACAAGAAGCCACACAATCAAGATGACTCTCACGAGCAAACTGTCGACAATGGCAACTCTATTTATGAAGAGCTTGAAACAAACCTTTTCCCGGAAAGTGTTCATCTTAGTTTTAAGAATGAATGTGGTGAATATCCTACCGCAACATCGTATGCGGTATGGAAAGCAGTGAACGAATCGGTCAACTGCACTACCTCGACCCATATATTGATTTACAATCATCACCACTCCATCAATCATTCATTGATTCTAATCCGGAAAAGCGTATGATAATCGTTTGCCTCCTTCTTTGCTTGCTCTTGCTCCTGTCTTTTCTCGTTTATGCCTCTTATAGCATTCAATCGGGAATTTACCTCCGGTCATTTTGCAAAAAGCATACTGCGGAAAAGATTGTCGCCCTGACTTTTGATGACGGCCCCGACTCCCTACAGACTCCCAAAGTTCTTCAGGTACTAAAAGAATATCAGGTAACCGCCTGTTTCTTCTGTATCGGTCATAAGGTAAAAGGGAATGAAGCAATCTTGCAAAAAATGGTGGCAGAAGGTCATCTGATTGGAAATCATTCGCATACCCATTCCGGTTTATTCCCGCTATACGGGCTCTCCAAGATGAAAAAAGACTTGCAAACTTGTCAGTGTGAACTAGAACGAGTAACTTCGCAGCCGGTTAGTTTGTTTCGTCCGCCGTTCGGTGTCACTAATCCAACGATTGCGAAAGCCGTTCGACAGTTAGGATATACCCCTATAGGATGGAGCATCCGTACACTGGATACACAACAAGCACCGGATAAAGTCCTTGCCAGGATTCGGAAACGTCTTGAACCGGGAGCCATTATTCTGTTGCACGACCGGATGCCGGACAGCGACCAGCTAGTGAAACAAATCTTGGATTTGCTGAAAGAACAAGGATATACCGTTGTCCGTCCGGACAAACTATTGGCATAAAATAAAAAAAGGTATGAGAACTTTATTAATATATTTATCGCTTTTCTTCTTGTCAATAGCCTCTACCCATGCCCAGGGCATGAAAAAGATGGCGCAAAAGACAGAGTTTGAAAGCCGCCTGGCAAAGGAGGCGCAAACCGTAGAGTCCATCGAAAGCGATTTCACCCAAGTGAAATATCTCGATGTATTCGATGAGAAGGTTACTTCCAAAGGGAAGTTCTACTACCAGAAGACCCATAAAATCTGCATGGAATATTTCCGCCCGATGGATTATCTCATCGTGATAAATGGCAGTAAGCTCAAAATCGTTTCGGATGGCAAGAAAAGCATCATGAATCTTAGTTCGAACAAAATGATGGCACAGATGCAGGATATGCTGACCGCGTGTATGATAGGCGACCTGTCTAAAATGTCGTCCAACTACCTGCTGGAGTATTTTGAAGACGCACGATACTATCTGGTTAAAATAAAACCGACCAACAAAGCGGTACAAGCCTATATTGCCGGTATAGAAATCTATCTGGACAAGAAAGATATGTCGGTACACAAACTCCGTCTGTCCGAAACAGCCACAAACTATACAGAATACGAATTCTATAATAAAAAGTTCAACTCCCTGAAGAATGAGACGAAGTTTGCGATTCGTTAGTCTGATGGTTCTGCTGTTCTTATGGATACAGATCCAGACTTCCTGCTCTCCACGGATGAGCGGGGAAGGAAGTACTGTGCTCCCCGCTATCGAACTAACACAAGGAGAAAGCTCGCAAAAATACAATATCCAACTGGATTTCATGAAACATCACATGAGCGGTATGCTAATAGTACGCCGTATGCCTGATAACGAAATCCGGATCGTAGCGTCTACCTACTTCGGACTAAGCCTTTTCGATTTTTCTCTTCGCAACGATCAGTTTACTGTCAACAGTTGCATTGAACCCATGAAAAAGGAAAAGGTGCTGAAACTTCTGGAGATGGATTTCAGACGTCTGTTCTTAAGTGGGAAAGATATTCGTGTGAAAACGACTAAAGACAGTGCTACTGAAAAAAGAACCAGTGGAAAAGGCTTTGGAAAGTCAGTGGTCTACATCATTGGCAATACTCCGGGCGATCCCGCACAAATAAAAATCAAACATCCGTGGATTCGGTTAACGATCCGTCTGGACAAACTATCTAAAGAGATTTAATATATGCTACTTGATAACTTCTATACCATCCTTTCCTCCGAATCATCGGACTCAACGATCTGGACTATCCAGGTAAAGTTGAATCCCGGGCATCCTGTTTATCAGGGACATTTCCCCGGACATCCGGTAGTTCCGGGAGTTTGCCTGTTACAACTTATCAAGGAATGTGTAGAAGACATTCGCCAGCAAAAATTGCAAGTAACACAAGTGTCTTCCTGCAAGTTTCTTTCGGCTATCAATCCTATAGAAACACCGCATATTTCGGTGGCACTGACTTTTAAAGAGACAGAAGAAGGTACACTTCAGTTGCAAGCGGAAGGGACTATAAAGAAGGAAGCTGTAAAAAAGAGTACTGTGAAAGAGAGCACTGTAGAGGAAAATACCGTAAAGAACGAATGTTTCATCAAACTAAAAGCTGCACTTACCCCGACAGTATGAAGGAACAAATAAGTACAGCCTATTGGCACGAGAAGTTGAAACAATTAGGGATCATCGTTATCATCCCAAGTTACAACAATGGAAAGACACTGGCGGACGTCATAGAAAGTGTACGTTTCTACGCCCCCGATATCCTTGTTGTCAACGACGGTTCTACAGATGAAACTGCCGAAATACTTAGCCGGGAATCTAACTTACATACCATCACCCACCCTGTCAATCAAGGAAAAGGAGTAGCTTTGAGACATGGACTATCCTTTGCCAAAAAGCAAGGATTCCGGTATGCTATCACCATTGATTCTGACGGACAGCATTTCGCTTCGGATATCCCTGCATTGATCGAAGCCATAGAAAAGGAACCGGACACATTATTGGTAGGTGCCCGTAACCTCGCCTCGGACAATATGCCGGGAAAGAATACATTTGCCAATAAGTTTTCCAACTTCTGGTTTACCCTCGAAACAGGTATCAAACTGCAAGATACTCAATCCGGCTACCGCCTGTACCCCATCCAACGAATGAATGTGGACAAGTGGTATTACACCGCCAAATACGAATTTGAGTTGGAAGCACTTGTCTTTGCTGCCTGGGGAGGCATTACCGTTAAAAACATTCCGGTACATGTTTATTATCCGCCACAGGAAGAGCGAGTTTCTCATTTCCGACCGTTCCGCGATTTCACCCGTATCAGTATCCTGAACACAGTACTGGTGCTCGTCACTTTCCTTTGGATCATCCCCCGGAACTTCTTCCGTAAACTGACCTGGAAGAACTGCAAGCAGTTTTTCTCGGATCATGTCACCCACTCCCCCGAATCTAATCTGCGGATCACGGCTGCCATCACACTCGGCGTATTCATGGGGATCGTTCCGGTATGGGGATATCAAATGCTAATCACGTTATTTCTGGCACATTTGTTCAGACTGAATAAAGTCATAGCTATTGTAGCAGCCAATATCAGTATCCCTCCGATGATTCCATTTTTGCTGTACGGCAGTTACGTAACCGGTTGCAAAGTGCTGGGAGATCCTGTCAATCTGCATTTAAACGAACTTTCTTTTGAAAATGTAAAATCAGTCATAGAGCAATATTTAATAGGAAGTGTTATCTTTGCAGTCGGTTGCAGCATACTGGCAGGAACCATCGCGTTCATTCTGCTCACGGCGTGTAGGAAAAAAAAGATATGACCCAGTTTTTTATCGGACTATATGATTATTTCGAGAGGCACAAGATTCTGTTCTATTTGTCACTCATCAGTTGTGTCCTGTTAATGGGATTCTTTGCCCTGCAAGTAAGGTTCGAAGAGAACATCACACAATTTTTCCCCGACACTAAAGATTCCCAGAACACAATCAAAGTATTCGACAATCTCAAGATTAAGGATAAGATTATCATTATGTTATCCTCGGCAGATACCTGCCACCGCGTAGAACCCGACTCCCTGATAGAAGCAGCCGGACAACTGCAACAAACCCTGACTGAAAAAGCCGGAGGAAAACTGATTAAAGGAATTCTCGCACAGGTAGACCAAAGCCTCATCCAAGGAGCCACAGACTTCGTTTATGAACATCTTCCGCTTTTCCTGACAGATACGGACTATCAACGCTTCGATTCCTTACTGACGGATAAAGGGATACAGGCTGTCATGCAAAAGAATTATACCAATCTCCTCTCTCCTGCCGGAATTGCATTAAGAAGCTATATTCTCCGGGACCCGCTCGGACTGGGAAGCGAAACCCTGAAACATTTGCAAGATTTCCAGTTGGAAGCCAACTACGAGATTTATGACGAACATATCTTCTCCAAAGACGGTTCCACCTTACTTATGTTCATTACCCCGGTATTCAGTACAGGCAGCACCGGAAAGAACGACGAACTGATAAAGATACTCGAAGAAGAGCTCAAGCACGTACAGGGAGAATCTCCTACCATTCGAGCTGAATACTTCGGCGGTCCCTCCGTGGGAGTCTACAACGCCCGTCAGATTAAGAAAGATACCATCCTGACCTCCTCTCTGGCACTGCTTATCATCATTGTATTCATCTCACTCGTTTTTAAACGAAAGAGATCGATACCGTTGATTATTACTCCAGTACTGTTCGGAGGATTATTTGCCCTGTTTCTCATTTTCTTTATCAAAGGAAGTATCTCCGCCATTGCAGTGGGAGCTGGTTCGGCAGTGATGGGTATTGCACTAAGCTATTCCATTCACATGCTGGCACACCAGAACCATGTTTCCACCGTTCAACAACTTATTAAAGAGATAGCCTATCCGCTTACGGTAGGTAGTTTCACCACTATCGGCGCATTTCTGGGATTGATATTCACCAGTTCCGATCTGTTACGCGACTTCGGATTGTTTGCCTCTCTGGCATTGGTGGGCACCACCCTCTTCTGTCTCATTTACCTGCCTCATTTTCTGAAAGGACAGGCAGACGTCAAACAGGGACGCATACTACGCATCATCGAGAAAATAAATGCTTATTCTTACGAAAAGAATAAATGGCTGGTAGGCGGCATCCTCCTCATTACAGTGATCTGTTTGTTTACTTCGCAAAAGGTAGGCTTCAACAACGATATGATGAGTCTCAACTATGAGCCCCGCCATCTCCAACAATCGGAAGAAAAATTACTGCAACTCTTCGACAACGACGAAAAGACCGTGCTTTTTGTCAGTGTGGGCAAAGACATGAATCAGGCTACCGAAATTTATGCAACGACCAATCAGAAGTTATCGGCACTGAAAGAGCAGGGACTCATCAAAGAGTATGCCTCCGCCTCACAGTTTCTGATCTCTCCGCAAGAGCAGCAAAAACGCCTGAAGAAATGGAAAGATTACTGGACGGATGAAAAACAGCAACAAGTCCGTGAACAGTTGGAAACAGTTGCCGCCGAATATCGTTTCCGCCCGGGAAGCTTCGAACCTTTTTATCAATGGATGAACCAGCCTTTCGGTGAATATCATTACACCGCGCAAGAAGACGATTTATCCGGCAAGCTATTGAATGAATGGCAAACCTCTGCCGATTCCATCACCATGCTTATCAGCCAGATACGGATCAGCGAACCGAATAAGGAAGCTGTGTACCAGAACTTTAATAAAGACCCGAATGTAGTCATCTTCGACCGTTCCTATTTTGCCAACAAATGGGTATCGGCCATCAATGACGACTTTTACCTGATTCTGTACATCTCTTCTTTCCTCATATTCTTTGCACTATGGTTCTCCTACGGACGTATCGAACTTACCCTGATGAGCTTTCTCCCAATGCTAATCAGCTGGGTAATCATCTTGGGATTGATGGGAATTCTGGGGATTGAGTTCAATATTATCAACATCATCCTGTCCACCTTTATCTTTGGCATTGGAGATGACTTCAGTATCTTCATTATGGACGGGCTACAAAACAAATACCGTACAGGTCAGAAGGTGTTGAATTCCCATAAAACAGCCATCTTCTTCTCCGCCTTCACCACAGTGGTCGGTATGGGAGCACTTGTGTTTGCCAAACACCCGGCTTTGCAATCCATTTCCCTGATTTCCATTCTGGGTATGATAGCAGTGGTACTGGTGGCTTATACCATTCAGCCACTCATTTTCCGGTTCTTCATCGCAGGCCCCGCTTCCAAAGGATTACCGCCTTATACGCTTATCGGATTGATACGTACCGTGTTGCTCTTCCTGCTTTTCTTTATCGGCTGCATCGTCCTCCGTATATTGATTATCCTGCTTTATCCGGTGCCTGTGCGCAAAAGCAGCAAGCAGCGTTTGGTGTGCCGCCTGATACAAATCACCTGCAAAGGAATTTTGCTACTGGCCACCGCCGTCAAAAAAGAACATATCAACAAAGCCAACGAACGCTTCCGGCATCCGGCAATTATCATTGCCAACCACCAGTCGTTCATCGACATTCTGGTATTGCTGTCTCTTTCATCTAAAATCCTGATGGTAACCAACCATTGGGTATGGCACTCTCCTTTCTTCGGAGCCATCATTCGTTATGTCGACTTCTATTATATAGGCGAAGGATACGAGCAATATATGGAACGGATGCGGAAAAAAGTGAAGGAGGGCTACTCCATCGCCATTTTCCCGGAAGGCACACGTACCTATAACGGAAAGATGAAACGTTTCCACAAAGGAGCATTCTATCTGGCAGAAGCATTGAAACTGGATATTCTGCCGATCCTGCTTTACGGTAATAACAAAATCATTGCCAAAGCACAGCCTTTCAATATCCGGAAAGGAATCATCTATACAGAAATACTTCCCCGTATACCACTAGACGATCTGTCTTTCGGAAGTACTTATCAGGAGCGTACCAAACGCATATCCGCTTACATGAAAGAGGTTTATGCCCGTATCTGCCGTGAACAGAACACGACGGACAATCCGGCGTTCTACGAAGCTCTTATCCAGAACTATATCTATAAAGGTCCCGTCGTAGAATGGTATATCCGTATTAAAGTAAAGATGGAAAAGAATTACCGGCTATTCAACCGGTTGATTCCCGTCCAAGGGCAAATCACAGACATCGGTTGCGGCTTCGGCCCGTTATGCTATATGCTGTCTCTGCTTTCCGAGGACCGGGAAATCCTGGGTATTGATTACGATGAAGACAAGATAGCGCTGGCGCAGCACGGATGGTTACGCAACGAGCATCTCCAGTTCAAGCATGGCAATGCATTGGAATATCCCCTGCCGGAAAGTGATGTCTTTATCCTGAACGACATGCTTCACTATATGAGCTACGAACATCAACAAACCCTATTGTTGAAATGTGCCGGTCGCTTGCGTTCACAAGGAATGATTATCATACGCGACGGAAATTCAGCCAACGCTTCCAAGCACCGGTTAACCCGGTTCACGGAATTACTATCCACCCGTATCTTCAACTTCAACCGGACAACCGGAGAGCTGTATTTCACCACTGAAACCCAATTACGGGAAATAGCAGTCGCCTGTGGAATGGCTGTCGAAATCATTCCTAATGACAAATATACATCAAACACCATTTACATATTTAGAAAACCGAACTAGTATGAGCAAATATGACATCATCATTATCGGCAGCGGCCTTGGCGGACTGGAATGCGGAGCGATTCTTAGCAAAGAGGGATTCAACGTATGCGTAGTAGAAAAAAATGCGCAATTCGGCGGATGCTTCCAGACTTACCAACGAAAAGGGCATCTGTTGGATACGGGTATTCATTATGTAGGAAGCCTGGATGAGGGTCAAGTGATGAACCAGTATTTCCGCTATTTCGGTATCATGGACAAGCTGAAAATAAAACGCTTGGACGATGCTGCTTTTGATACGATCTACTATAAAGGAAAAACATACGATTATGCAATGGGATACCCGCAGTTTATTGAAACCATCTGCCGTTCCTTCCCGCATGAGAAAGAAAACTTGAAATGCTATGCCGAACAGCTTCAGGCTGTCGGAAACCTGATTAGCGTAGACCACCTGAAACAAGGCACACTCGCTTTGGAGGGTATGAAATACTTTTGTACCTCTGCCGCCCATCTGATTGCGGATATCACTCCGGACCCCGCCTTACGAAATGTACTGGCAGGTTCAGCTTTACTCTACGGAGGTTTGAAAGATGTCTCCACTTTCTACCAGCATGCCATGATTAATCACTCCTATATTGAAGGCGCCTACCGTTTTGTAGACGGAAGTATGCAAGTCAGTCTGGAGCTAATCAATGTAATCCGGGCAAACGGAGGGACCGTGCTCAATAACAGTGAAGCCACCCGCATCATCGTTGAAAACGAAAAGGTACAAGGGGTTATCATCAATGGAGAAGAGCGACTGGAAAGCGACTTCGTCATCTCCAATATGCATCCCCAACGGACATTGGAGATACTGGATAAAAACCGTAGCATCAAGAATGCCTATATTTCCCGCATCCGTTCGTTGGAAAATACCTACGGCATTTTTACGCTCTACCTGGTAATGAAGAAAAAAAGCACTCCTTATCAGAACCGCAACCTGTATCTGCATGCGAACAATAAAGTGTGGTATGACAAACTGCTCTATCCGGGACGGACCACCAACTGTATGATTTCCATGCAAGCGTCTTCCGAGGACAGTCAATATGCCAGTGTCATTTCCATCCTGACACCTATGTATATAGATGAACTGTCTGCCTGGAAGGACACGACTCCCGAACATCGGGGAGAAGACTACCAATCCTTCAAAAAGGAGAAAGCAGAACAGATTCTCCGCTTCATCCGAGGACATGGCATTGACCTTTCAGAAAACATAGAAGAGATGTATGACACTACTCCATTAAGCTATCGGGACTATACAGGAACAGTGGATGGTTCCGCGTATGGGATCATCAAAGATTATAAATGTCCGCAAATTGGTTTCGTATCTACAAGAAGCCGCTTGGGAAATCTCTTTTTCACCGGGCAAAACCTGAATGTGCATGGTGCATTAGGGGTAACACTAACTGCCATGCTGACTTGTGCGGAGTTTGTAGGACAAGAATATCTGGCTAAAAAAGTAGGAAATGCATAGAATAGTCAAAAAGACACTCCAATACACGGGCTTCCTTTTCCTGTCGCTCATCGTTCTATTGATAGCCGGAATCAGCTATCTCTACTTTTCTGCGGATATGCAAACGCCCAAACATGAGCAAAGCATGACCACAGACAAAGTGATTGATATAGACAGTCTCCACCTCCGGTATTATGGAGATAACTTTCTCCGGCACAGCGACAGCGGCTTATGGGAATTATTTGTGAAAGGGGATGCTTTCCAGAGAGGAGAAGCTATCGGGCAACTGTCTTCCGACCTGCTCCACTATCAAGAGAAAGTGTTCGTGGATCAGATTCGTGAGATTGTTCCTTCAGACAGTTATCTGAAATTCCTCCGGTTCTTCATTGTATTATTCAACCGTAATCTGGGTGAGAACGTCCTCGAAGAATACCGCGACGAGATCTACGGAATCTCGCTATCATGTACGCATGAATACGACTTCATCGGCACTCCTTACGAACGCCAGTTGAATTACCATTCGGCACACGACCTGGGACATGCCATGCAAGATTATATGTTAGTGGGATGCAGTTCGTTCGCCACTTGGGGAACACAAAGTGCAGATTCATCCCTGCTGATCGGACGTAACTTCGATTTCTACGTAGGAGATGCCTTCGCAGAGAACAAGCAGGTGGCTTTTTATGTACCGGAGCAAGGATACAGGTTTGCTTCCGTGGGATGGCCGGGTATGATAGGAGTGTTATCCGGCATGAACGAGACAGGTCTTACCGTGACAATTAATGCTGCCAAATCTGCTGTCCCGACAGGTTCCGCTACCCCCATTTCCATCCTGACCAGAGAGATTCTGCAATATGCAGCCACTATTGATGAAGCCTTTGCCATCGCCCAAAAACGGGAAACATTCGTCTCCGAATCCATATTGATAGGTTCTGCCAAAGACGGCAAGACCGCGATTATCGAGAAATCTCCGGAGAAAACTGTGCTTTTCACCGGAAAAGAAGCCAATCGGCTCATCTGCACCAACCATTACCAATCGGAAGAATTCAGCAAGGACGAACGAAACATGGAAAATATCCGCACTTCCGACAGCCCATACCGTTTTGCACGATTAACGGAACTCATTAATGAGAATCTTCCGATCAATGTCTCCAAAGCCGCCTCTATCCTGCGTGACCACAAAGGCCTGCAAAACACAGACCTGGGACTGGCCAACGAAATGGCCATCAATCAGTTTATTGCCCATCATTCCGTCATCTTCCAACCGGAGAAACGGCTGATGTGGGTATCGACCTCTCCTTGGCAATGTGGGAAATACGTAGCCTATGACCTGAATAAGATATTCAAGGACACGATTGATTGGCAACACGAAATATACAGTTCCGACCTGACCATTCCGGAAGATAAATTCATCGACACACCGGAGTTCCAGCATCTTCTCACGTATAAGAAACTGACTCCGCTTTTATTGAAGAAAATCAGAAAAAAGGAAAAGATAGAAGAATCTGTTTTAAAAACATACCAAGCCTCCAATCCTTCCCTATACTATGTATATGAAGTAATAGGAGATTACTACGAGGGCATGCAGCAACCTCAACAAGCTATTGCATACTGGCAACAGGCATTGAAGAGACCTATTCCCAAGTTGCAAGAGAAAGAACGTATCCAACAGAAAATTCAAAAACAATCCAAAGATGGAAAAGAATCCTGAAATTCAGTTCCGCTCACCGGAAGATATCAAAAGCTATCAGGAAGAACAGTTAGCCAAAGCGTTAGCCTACCTGCAAGCACATTCCAAGTTCTATCAACAGATGTTTGCCGAACATCACATTGATATCAATCAAATAAAGACGATTGAAGACTTGCAACAGATCCCCGTCACTACCAAGACGGACCTGCAACTCCATAACGATGATTTCATCTGCGTAGACAAAGAGAAAATTATCGACTATGTGACGACTTCGGGCACATTGGGAGATCCGGTCACTTTCGTTCTCACCTCTGAAGACCTGGACCGTCTTTCTTACAACGAATACTTATCTTTCACCACCACCGGATGCACCAAGCAAGATATTCTTCAATTGATGACTACCATCGACCGCCGTTTCATGGCAGGCTTGGCATATTATATGGGAGCCCGCGAACTGGGTATGGGAGTGATCCGTGTAGGCAACGGCATCCCGGAACTGCAATGGGACACAATTCGACGGATACATCCGACTTGTGGAATGGTAGTCCCCTCTTTCCTTATCAAACTGATAGAGTTTGCCGAAAAGAATCATATCAGCCATAATACCTGTTCCATGCAGAAGTGCATCTGTATCGGAGAAGCATTGCGCAATCAGGAATTCCAGTTGAATACGCTCGGACAGAAAATACACGATAAATGGCCTGCCTTGCAGTTGTATTCCACTTATGCCTCCACCGAAATGCAGTCGTCCTTTACCGAGTGTAATGAATTCCACGGAGGGCATTTGCAACCGGAACTTATCATTGTAGAGTTTCTGGATGATAACAATCGTCCTGTGGAAGAGGGAGAAGCAGGGGAAGTGACGATCACGACGCTCGGAGTCAAAGGTATGCCGTTGCTCCGTTTCAAAACAGGTGATATTTGTTACCACCACACCGATCCCTGTGGTTGCGGGAGAAATACCATCCGCCTAAGCTCCATCCTCGGCCGGAAAGGACAAATGATTAAATACAAAGGAACGACGTTGTATCCGCCTGCATTATTCGACATTCTGGATAATATACCTTCGGTAAAAAACTATATCATTGAAGTTTATACCAATGAATTGGGAACGGATGAGATTCTGATTCGTATCGGAAGCGAGAACCGTAGCGAAGCCTTTGCCAAAGAGATTAAAGATCTGTTCCGTTCGAAAGTCAGAGTGGCGCCAAGCATCAATTTTGAATCGGCAGAGTACATAGCCAAGATACAAATGCCTCCAATGAGTCGAAAAACGATAAAATTCATTGATTTACGATAATTATTTTCTACTTTTGGAAGTTAGTAACCAACTATATCACTTTAACATTAACGTATATGAAAAAACTTATTCTATTCTTATTCTTGAGCACGAGCCTGTTCTGTTTCGGACAAGGCAAGAGTGCATTGAAAGACATTCAGTCTATTAAGTTCTATGGGGTAGACTACTCCCAAGTAAAAATTTTCGGTGCAGATGAATCACCGGCACAATTCAAAGATGCTTTCAGACGTATCAATGAACTGTTCATCACAGAAGCTAAGAAGTATAACGTAGGAAAACAATTGAAAAAAGAAGTGACAGAGATTTCACTGGATGCCGTTAATCAGGTGAACGAAAACATCGACCTGACCGAGCTAATGACTGCTAAAAGAGAATATACTCTTAGTAAAGAGCAAATCAAAGCAGCCATCAACGCATTGCCTATCCAGAAAACACCCGGAGTAGGTATGGTGTTTATCGCACAGTTCCTGGACAAATCAAACAATAGAGGTACGTATGAAGTCGTATTCTTCAATACCGAAACAAAGGAAATCATTGAAGAATGGATTACCGACGGCAAGGCACGTGGTTTCGGATTGCGCAACTATTGGGCAGGCTCTATCTATAGCGCACTCAAGAAACTATAAACAATAAAAATACAAGTATGAGAAAACTACTATTAGTACTGACCTTATTATTAAGTATCAGTACGTATGTCGCAGCACAGAATTACACAGAAGTAGTGTATTTAAAGAATGGCAGCATTATTAAAGGAGTAATCATTGAACAAGTGCCCAATGTCTCTTTAAAAATCAAAACAGGTGATGGCAGCCTCATCATCTGTCAGATGAGTGATGTGACTAAAATCACAAAAGAAGAGCGGTACACAAGAGGTTATCGTAAGGATACCAACGACCGCAAAGCCGCAAGAAATACATTAAAAGGCTATAAGGGTTTCGTAGACTTTGCATATATTGGCGATGTGAGCGACTACAATGCCTCTAAAATTGAATTATCAACCACACATGGTTATCAATTCAACAATTATTTCTTTGTAGGTGGTGGCGTTGCTTTCAACTACTATACCGATGCAGATCTTTATGCAGCCCCCATCTATGCTAACTTCAGAGCTAACTTCATCAACAAAAAAGTGACTCCGTTCGCCGACGTAAAAGCCGGATATGCTGTAGGAGACATAGAAGGAGCGTATGCTTCAATAGGAGTAGGAGTACGTTTTTCTTTAAAAGGGAAAAAGGCCTTGAATTTAGCTTTGATGTATAACTTCCAAGATTATGACGCCACAACAGATTATAGTTACAGCTATGGAGGGCATTATTATCATAACAGTTGGAATGATACATGGGAGTTACATGGAGTAGGAGCTAGATTCGGATTTGAATTCTAAGCCTGTTTGCAATACAGATAAATTTCTTACCCTACTATTGCTTTTCACTAATTAATTTTGTATCTTTAGTAATTTTCATCCTTTTGAGGATAGCTAGTCACCTTATAGAATGATAAATGTCACCCTATAAGGTGACATTCGTCTTTTTATAAAGTGCCCATTGTCCCGTTACAACAGGACGACCACCCGACTGCATAAAAAGTCACTAGTTTCTGCACTGAAAAGTCTTAATCTATGCACTGAAAGACCTTAAATACAATGAAGAATAATGGAAACGTTATTGATGCGTTATATAAAGAATATTAGGAACTTTCCGTTCTCCGGCATGGTCAAACCGCCCATTGTCACAAGGATAATTAACGACTCCATTATCCGATGCACCGGACAACCAAAGAGTAGTAGATCCACCTCCATCCAAATTTAATGCATCCTCACCTCCTAAAACCCGGATCAGATGTGCCAATTCCGGAATATTCACTCCTCCTGCTTGTTCAGGAAAACGCCCGTCTACCGTTATCAACAGGACTTTTCCATCCTTAGTAGTAGCAACAGCACTACGAGGGTGCTTCGTCCGGATAAAATTCGGTTCACACGAGTTCCAATCACAAACCTGTCCGTCTTTCAACATTAACGGACCGGAAGCTAGTATCGTACCTGCTTTGCCTTTATAATTCTTTTCTATCTGTTTGTTCCAAGGAATTAATTTCATTCCCCTTTTGCGCACACTAATGGCTCCTGTGACACGCTGTTTAAACTCACTCTGCAGCGTTGTATCAATAACTTGGTGATCCGTCTTCAGGAAACAGACCGAGTTTCCCCGTTTCATGTCAAAATAGGAGCCATTAATGGCTGCAATGGCGTTATATTCAGAAGCAATCTTACTTGTTTCTTTCATTTTATCCGAAACGGCAACATCAACTTTCAAGCCCGCACCGGGATCAACTTCTATCAGACTAACAGACTGGGGTCCCTGATACAATCGGGGGATAGAAGCATACTTATAAATGAGTCCTTTTTGAGGACTTTCCACCTTCCATTGGGCAGATACGATTGCCAAAGAATCGGATGCGGTTTGCCCTTTCAATGTTCCGATAGAACATAAAATCAAGATAGCAATTAACAAGTTTCTTTTTATCATAGATAGAGAAATGAATCATTTAGGCCGCTAAAGCTAGTTAATAATCGCCATTCATCCAAAAATCCCTGTAACTTTCCGCTCGCTCCATTTTCTCTACCTCCCTTTTTTACTATCCAGATAATCCATATCTTCTGACTGCATCTAATTCAGAGTGAGCAACAGAGCTTTAAGTCAACTTTTAATAGCTTCTTATTTTTGATATTGCAGAGTTTTTCCTATCTTTGTTTTCGGAAGGTAATACAAATGAAGAAAGGAGAACCATGATGTCTCGCATAGAGAAAAACAAATTGAATTTTACTGTAGCTTTAATCGCAGAGTTCGCAGCGACTTATCAAATCAAGCAAAAACAGGCATTCAACTATTTGAATCGTTTTAAAGGCCTTGTTTTTTTACAAAAACACTATGAAGTAATGCACACACAATCTTTCGAAGATTCTATTGAAGCTTTATCAATGGTATGCCGTAGAAATGGAGGACAACTGTAATGAAGCTATACCATGGTTCAAATATGGAAATAGACAAGCCGGACCTATCTCGTTCAAAGCCCTTCAAAGACTTTGGCCAAGGATTTTATCTTTCTCCCGGTTATGAACAGGCACATGCCTTAGCCAAACAAAAAACCGATCAATTACAATCCGGAGAGCCATGTGTGACCATCTTCGAACTGAAAGATCAAATAATAAAGACTTCAGATCTGCAAATAAAAATATTCGATGATTACTGTGAAGAATGGGCACAGTTCGTTTTACTCAACCGCGACCGTAGCCATACACATCCTGCACACACTTACGATATAGTCATTGGTCCTATTGCCGACGACGGAGTAACCTATCAGTTACGTCGTTACAGCATGGGAGACATTTCAATGAGCAGATTGATTGAAGAACTAAAATATGCCAAAGGGTTGACCATACAATATTACTTCGGCACTGAACATGCCCTTTCATACCTAAAGAAACTATGAAGCTGACGAATACACAAATAGAATGTATGATTGAAGATTTAAGTAGTGAAATCATACGGATACTCATGGAGGAATGGCAGTATAATATGACGCAAGCAATGGAAGTCTACTACAATTCCGACACCTTTGAGCGTTTGAGTGATCCGACTACGGGACTTTATTACCAAAGTGCCGGTTACGTGTACGACTTTCTAAAAAAAGAACTGACCACAGGACAAGTTAGTTAGAATAGAGTTTCACACTTGCTTGTCAGCATCCCATATCTTTCACAAGTAAAAAAGCTACCTTTATCAAACCTCTGTTTTCTACAGCCTTGAAATATTTTCGTCTTATCTACTATACACTTCCGCTTTTTTTCGTACTTTTACCCCTTGTTGGAAAGAAGTGCCTTTTCAACCCTTGAGAACAGAAAAAGAAAAAACAATATATAAAATGAATCACAAATGGAATTATCGACCCATTACACCCGAACAGGCAGAGACAAGCCAGACATTGGCCCAGGAACTAGGGATTAGCCCGATACTTGGACAACTTTTGGTGCAGCGGGGAATTACAAAGGCAGCAGATGCCAAGAAGTTTTTCCGCCCGCAATTGCCCGACCTGCATGATCCGTTCCTGATGAAGGATATGGATATTGCAGTGGAACGTCTGAACAGGGCGATGGGAAAGAAAGAACGTATTCTAATTTATGGAGATTATGACGTAGACGGTACTACTGCCGTAGCATTGGTCTACAAGTTTATTCAACAGTTCTATTCGAACCTTGATTATTACATACCCGACCGATACAATGAAGGGTATGGCATTTCTAAAAAAGGAGTGGACTATGCCGCAGAAACCGGTGTAGGACTGATTATTGTACTCGATTGTGGAATTAAAGCAGTAGAAGAAATCACTTATGCCAAAGAGAAAGGGATTGATTTCATCATCTGCGATCATCATGTACCGGATGATGTGCTTCCGCCTGCCGTAGCTATTCTGAATGCCAAACGCCTGGACAATACGTATCCGTACACTCACCTTTCCGGTTGTGGAGTCGGTTTCAAGTTTATGCAGGCATTCGCTATCAGTAACGGTATCGAGTTCCACCACCTGATTCCTTTGCTGGATATTGTAGCTGTGAGTATTGCATCGGACATCGTTCCGATTATGGGTGAAAACCGTATCCTCGCCTACCACGGTCTGAAGCAACTGAACAGTAATCCAAGCATCGGCATGAAGGCCATTATCGACGTATGCGGACTTTCTGAAAAGGAAATCACCGTCAGCGATATTGTGTTTAAAATCGGACCGCGCATCAATGCGTCGGGTCGTATCCAGAACGGAAAAGAAGCCGTAGACCTGCTGACGGAAAAAGATTTCTCGGTAGCACTTGAGAAAGCCGGACAAATCAACCAGTACAACGAAACCCGGAAAGACCTCGACAAGAGTATGACGGAAGAGGCAAACAACATCGTTGCCAATCTGGAAGGATTAGCGGATCGCCGCTCCATCGTGCTCTACAACGAAGAATGGCACAAAGGCGTGATCGGCATCGTAGCTTCCCGTCTGACAGAAGTGTACTACCGCCCTGCCGTGGTACTGACCCGGACGGATGATATGGCAACAGGTTCCGCACGTTCAGTTTCCGGCTTCGATGTATATAAAGCAATCGAGCATTGCCGCGACCTGCTGGAAAACTTCGGGGGACATACATACGCCGCCGGACTGTCGATGAAAGTGGAAAACGTGAATGCCTTTACCAAACGGTTCGAAGAATACGTTTCACAGCATATCTTGCCGGAACAAACCAGTGCTGTGATCGAAATTGATGCTGAAATTGATTTCAGGGATATTTCGTCAAAGTTCTTCAACGACCTGAAAAAGTTTAATCCTTTCGGTCCTGATAACACGAAACCTATTTTCTGCACTCACCATGTTTATGATTACGGAACAAGTAAAGTGGTGGGACGCGATCAGGAACATATCAAACTCGAACTGGTCGATAATAAATCGAATAATGTAATGAACGGTATCGCGTTCGGACAGAGCTCACACGTACGTTATATCAAAACGAAACGCTCGTTCGACATCTGTTACACCATTGAAGAAAACACGCACAAGCGTGGTGAAGTACAACTTCAAATCGAGGATATAAAGCCGATTGAATAAGTATCAGGAGATATTAAAACAATATTGGGGATATGACTCCTTCCGCGACTTGCAGGAGGAGATCATCACCAGTATCGGCGAAGGCAAAGATACACTGGGACTTATGCCGACCGGAGGCGGTAAGTCCATCACTTTTCAAGTGCCTGCTCTCGCCCAGGAAGGGATTTGCATTGTCATTACTCCTCTCATCGCCCTGATGAAAGATCAGGTGCAAAACCTGCGTAAACGCGGCATCAAGGCGCTTGCCGTCTATTCAGGCATGACACGGCAGGAGATTCTCACTGCTCTTGAAAATTGCATCTTCGGTAATTATAAATTCCTCTATATTTCTCCGGAACGTCTGGACACGGACATATTCCGTACCAAACTGCGATTAATGAAAGTCTCCATGATTACGGTCGACGAAAGTCACTGTATCTCACAATGGGGATATGACTTCCGCCCTGCTTACCTGAAAATTGCCGAAATACGGACATTGCTACCGGGAATTCCGGTACTGGCACTTACAGCCACCGCCACTCCGGAAGTAGTGAAGGATATTCAAGCCCGTTTGGAGTTCCGTGAAGAGAATGTTTTCCGCATGAGTTTCGAACGGAAAAACCTGGCATATATCGTCCGGCAAACGGATAACAAAACTCAAGAGCTGTTGCATATCTTACGAAAGATACCCGGCAGTGCCATTATCTATGTCCGCAACAGACGACGCACCAAAGAAATCACCGAGTTACTGGTAAACGAAGATATTACCGCCGACTTCTATCACGCCGGACTGGATAATGCCGTAAAAGACCTCCGGCAAAAACGCTGGCAAAGCGGAGAAGTTCGTGTAATGGTAGCGACAAACGCCTTTGGAATGGGGATTGATAAACCCGACGTGCGCATCGTATTGCATCTCGATCTCCCCGACTCTCTCGAAGCTTACTTCCAGGAGGCCGGTCGTGCAGGAAGAGACGGTGAAAAAGCGTATGCTGTGATCTTATACACCAAAACGGACAGAACGACGCTGCACAGGCGCGTTGTGGATACTTTTCCCGACAAAGAGTATATTCTCAATGTCTACGAACATCTGCAGTATTACTATCAGATGGCAATGGGCGACGGTTTCCAATGTGTCCGCGAATTTAATCTGGAAGAGTTTTGCCGGAAGTTCAAATACTTCCCGGTTCCGGTGGACAGTGCACTGAAAATACTGACTCAAGCCGGTTATCTGGAATATACGGACGAACAGGATAATGCCTCCCGTATTCTTTTCACGATTCGCCGGGACGAACTATACAAATTGCGGGAAATGGGAACGGAAGCCGAAGTACTGATACAGACGATTCTCCGCTCTTACACCGGAGTATTCACCGACTATGCCTATATCAGCGAAGCAACCCTGTCCATACGTACCGGACTGACCCGTGAACAAATTTACAATATACTGGTCACGCTTACCAAACGTCGCATCGTGGATTACATCCCGCACAAAAAGACACCTTATATTATATACACCCGCGAACGGCAGGAACTTCGTTTTGTGCATATTCCTCCTTCCGTCTACGAAGAACGCAAAGCCCGGTATGAAGCCCGCATCAAAGCGATGGAAGAGTATGTCACTTCGGAGAATGTGTGCCGGAGCCGGATGCTGCTCCGTTACTTCGGAGAGAAGAACGAGCACAACTGCGGACAATGCGATGTTTGTCTTAGTCACCGTGCAACTGGTGCCCTGACCGAGAATTCTTTCGATTTCGAGGAACTGAAAAAGAAAATATCAGAATTACTTACCCAGAAACCGCTGACACCGGTAGAAATAGCCGATAAGATAGAAGCGGAGAAAGAGAGCATCAGCGAAGTCATCCAATATTTATTGGAGGAAGGTGAATGGAAGATGCAGGATGGAATGATACATATTTCAAAATAAGTTACTACCTTTGCAAGGTAACTCAAAAATAACACACCATGCCGAACTTTTTTAAATCTTTCTTCTCCGGTAAGTCGGAAACTCCGGAAAGTGAAAAACAGAAAAACGATCAGAAAAATTTCGAGATCTTCAAATACGACGGTTTACGTGCGCAACGCATGGGACGTCCGGATTATGCAGTAAAATGTTTTATTGAAGCTCTTGCCATCAAGGAAGAGTTTGAAACAATGGGCTATCTTAGCCAACTCTATATCCAGATGGGGGAAACGGCAAAGGCCCGCGAATTATTGGAAAAGATGGCTGCTATGGAACCTGATGTCACAAGTACTTTCCTGACACTGGCCAATGTATGCTTCATCCAAGAAGATTATCAGGCAATGGAAGAAGCTGCCAATAAAGCGATTGCCATCGAAGAAGGAAATGCCGTGGCTCATTATCTGTTAGGGAAGGCCCGCAAGGGACAGGATGACGACCTGATGACTATTGCCCATCTCACCAAAGCAATCACTTTGAAAGATGATTTCATTGAAGCTCGCCTATTACGTGCGGAAGCATTGATGAACCTGAAACAGTATAAAGATATGATGGAAGATATAGATGCTGTGCTCGCCCAGAATCCGGAAGAAGAGACAGCCATGCTCCTGCGCGGAAAAGTGAAAGAAGCAGACGGCAAGGACGAAGAGGCAGAAGAGGACTACAAACTGGTGACGGAAATAAACCCGTTCAACGAACAGGCATACCTTTATTTAGGGCAACTTTATATCAACCAGAAAAAACTGACGGAAGCTATCGGCCTGTTTGATGAAGCCATCGAGCTGAATCCGAACTTTGCGGAAGCCTACAAAGAACGCGGACGTGCTAAATTACTGAATGGTGATAAGGACGGTTCGGTAGAGGACATGAAGAAATCTCTGGAATTGAATCCGAAAGAGGAAGCTGGTCTGAACGGAGAATTCAAGAACCTGGGACCAAAGCCTGAAGCACTTCCCGGCATCTTTTAAGTATCCTTTTCATCTATTTTAGGCAAGAAAACAAAAAAAGTATCGTTTTTTGTTTGCATCTAACAGAAAATTATTACTTTTGCCCCAGAATTAAAAACCAAAGCAAAAAAGATAGATTCTAATGAAATCATTTACTTATGCATATTACTTCTTTTTTTACTTTTACTTTAGCAACAAAGTAGAGCGGGAGTTTGTATGTATCAAGTGACAGTGATGCTTAAGGACTGAATAGAGAAATCAATCATATGAATCCCGCTCCAATATGGACGCGGGATTTTTTTATATAATATATTTAGAACAATGAAAAAGATAGCAATTCAAGGAACACTCGGCTCATATCATGATATCGCCGCACACAAGTACTTCGAGGGAGAAGAAATAGAGTTAATCTGTTGTGCCAACTTCGAAGATGTGTTTACTTCGATACGGAAAGACAGCCAGGTTATCGGAATGCTAGCCATCGAGAATACGATTGCGGGAAGTTTGTTGCACAACAATGAATTGTTGAGACAAAGCGGCACACAGATTATCGGTGAATACAAACTGCGCATCTCGCACAGTTTTGTCTGTCTCCCCGATGAGAACTGGGAAGATCTGACAGAAGTCAACTCCCACCCTATCGCCCTGATGCAGTGTCGCGAATTTCTGAATCAACATCCGCAGTTGAAAGTGGTGGAAGGTGAAGACACGGCCCGCAGCGCAGAAATCATCAAGAATGAAAATCTGAAAGGACACGCTGCCATCTGCTCCAAAGCAGCAGCTGAACGTTACGGCATGAAAGTCCTTCAGGAAGGTATTGAAACGAACAAGCACAACTTCACCCGTTTTCTGGTTGTTGCCGATCCCTGGCAAGTAGACGAACTCCGCCAACATCATGCCAATGCAACCAACAAGGCAAGTATCGTATTCACTCTTCCACACACGGAAGGCAGCCTGTCACAGGTTTTATCCATTCTATCGTTCTATAATATCAATCTGACAAAAATTCAATCGTTGCCTATCATCGGACGGGAATGGGAATACCAGTTTTACGTAGATGTAGCTTTCAACGATTATCTAAGATACAAGCAGTCTATTGCTGCAATCACTCCATTAACCAAAGAACTTAAATTATTAGGCGAATATGCAGAAGGAAAGTCAAACGTATAAAATCGCTCCTGCCGACAGATTGGCAAGTGTAAGCGAATACTACTTCTCAAAGAAGCTAAAAGAGGTAGCACAGATGAATGCAGAGGGAAAGGATGTTATCAGCCTCGGTATCGGAAGCCCCGATATGCCTCCCTCAAGGGAAACCATCGAAACATTGTGCAACAATGCTCATGATCCCAACGGACACGGTTACCAACCGTATGTAGGTATCCCTGAACTGCGCAAAGGCTTCGCTGCCTGGTATCAACGCTGGTATGGAGTGGAACTGAATCCGAATACGGAGATACAGCCTTTAATCGGCTCTAAAGAAGGAATTCTCCATGTTACGCTGGCATTCGTCAATCCGGGTGAGCAGGTGCTAGTCCCGAATCCGGGATACCCTACCTATACTTCTTTGAGTAAAATACTCGGAGCGGAAGTTATCAACTACGACCTGAAAGAAGAGGATGGCTGGATGCCTGACTTCGAGGCACTGGAAAAAATGGATCTTAGCCGTGTAAAACTGATGTGGACCAACTATCCCAACATGCCGACGGGAGCCAATGCAACTCCGGAAATCTATGAACGTCTCGTTGACTTTGCCCGTCGCAAGAATATCGTAATTGTGAATGATAATCCATACAGCTTCATTCTGAACGAAAAGCCTATCAGTATCCTAAGTGTACCGGGAGCCAAAGACTGTTGCATCGAGTTCAATTCTATGAGCAAGAGCCACAATATGCCCGGCTGGCGTATCGGCATGCTGGCGTCAAACGCGGAATTCGTACAATGGATATTGAAAGTGAAAAGTAATATCGACAGCGGTATGTTCCGTGCTATGCAACTGGCTGCAGCAACTGCTCTTGAGGCCGAAGCGGACTGGTATGAAGGCAATAACGAGAATTACCGCAACCGTCGTCACCTCGCCGGTGAGATTATGAAAACATTGGGATGCACCTACGACGAAAAACAAGTAGGAATGTTCCTTTGGGGAAAGATTCCCGCTTCCTGCAAAGATGTAGAGGAACTGACAGAAAAGGTGCTGCATGAAGCAAGAGTGTTTATCACTCCGGGATTTATCTTCGGCAGTAACGGAGCAAGGTATATTCGTATCTCACTTTGTTGCAAGGACAATAAGCTGGCAGAAGCTCTGGAAAGAATTAAAAGAATCTAACCTCTCCCAAAGAGAGAACGACAGTAGAATGAGACAGAACAATTTCAATGAAAACAAGTTATTAAAAGAATAAAAACAAATAAGAATATGGAACTCGAATCAATTTTATTACCGGGCGTTGAAGCTAAAAGACCGATTGTCATTGCCGGCCCGTGTAGCGCAGAAACAGAAGAACAAGTAATGGATACAGCCAAACAACTGGCTGCTAAAGGACAAAAAATATATCGTGCCGGAATCTGGAAGCCGCGTACCAAACCGGGAGGTTTCGAAGGTATCGGTGTAGAAGGTCTTGCCTGGTTGAAAGAGGTGAAGAAAGAAACTGGAATGTATGTTTCTACAGAGGTAGCAACAGCCAAACACGTTTACGAATGTCTGAAAGCGGGAATCGATATTCTTTGGGTAGGTGCACGCACCACTGCCAATCCTTTCGCCGTACAGGAAATCGCTGACGCACTGAAAGGGGTTGATATCCCTGTATTGGTTAAGAACCCGGTGAACCCGGATCTCGAATTATGGATCGGAGCACTGGAACGTATCAACAACGCTGGTTTGAAGCGTCTGGGTGCTATCCACCGAGGTTTCAGCAGTTATGACAAAAAGATCTATCGAAATCTTCCCCAATGGCATATTCCTATCGAACTACGCCGCCGTATCCCTAATCTTCCGATTTTCTGTGATCCGAGCCATATCGGTGGAAAACGTGAGTTGGTAGCACCGCTTTGCCAACAGGCTATGGACTTGAATTTCGACGGTCTGATTGTAGAAAGCCACTGCAACCCGGATTGCGCATGGAGCGATGCTTCTCAACAAGTTACTCCGGACGTACTCGACTATATCCTCAATCTGTTGGTAATCCGTACGGAAACACAGTCTACCGAAAGTCTGGCACAGCTCCGTAAACAGATTGACGAATGTGACGACAATATCATTCAGGAATTAGCAAAAAGAATGCGTGTGGCACGTGAAATCGGTACTTACAAAAAAGAGCACGGAATCACAGTCCTTCAAGCCGGACGTTACAATGAGATTCTGGAAAAACGTGGCGCGCAGGGCGAACAATGCGGTATGGACAGCGAGTTTATGAAGAAGATTTTCGAAGCCATCCACGAAGAATCAGTTCGTCAACAGATGGAAATTATTAATAAGTAGTTAGAGTAGTCAAGTAGTATCTACTACTTACTACTTGACTACTAAATAATAAACATTATGAGAATATTAATCCTTGGAGCTGGTAAAATGGGCTCCTTCTTTACTGATATTTTGAGCTTTCAACACGAGACGGCCGTGTTCGACGTCAACCCGCACCAGTTGCGTTTCGTCTATAACACGTATCGTTTCACTACATTGGAGGAGATTAAGGAATTTGAACCGGAACTGGTTATTAATGCTGTTACAGTGAAGTACACGTTGGATGCCTTTCGCAAAATACTGCCTGTATTACCGAAAGACTGTATCATTAGTGACATTGCCTCTGTAAAAACAGGATTGAAGAAGTTCTATGAAGAAAGTGGTTTCCGCTACGTTTCCAGTCACCCTATGTTTGGCCCGACTTTCGCAAGTCTTAGCAATCTAAGCAGCGAAAATGCCATCATCATCAGTGAAGGCGACCACCTGGGAAAAATATTCTTCAAAGACCTCTACCAGACATTACGGTTGAACATCTTCGAATATACATTTGATGAGCACGACGAAACAGTAGCCTACTCGCTTTCTATTCCGTTCGTATCGACGTTCGTATTTGCTGCCGTAATGAAACATCAGGAAGCCCCGGGAACTACGTTCAAAAAGCACATGGCAATCGCCAAAGGGCTGCTAAGCGAAGATGATTACCTGCTTCAGGAAATACTGTTCAACCCACGCACTCCGGGACAAGTGACTAATATCCGGACAGAGTTGAAAAACCTTCTCGAAATCATCGAAAACAAGGATGCGGAAGGTATGAAAAAGTATCTGACGAAGATCCGGGAAAAGATTAAATAATCAATACCGGTGCCAAGATTTAACGATCCCCTGCAAAAAAGTTCTTTGCAGGGGATTTTTTTATGTGTACCTTTGTATCCGCAAAAACGGATTCACAGGAGAAAGAATGATAGATCAAATTACCATAGACCGGATATTGGACGCGGCACAAATTATGGATGTCGTTTCGGATTTTGTCACCCTGCGCAAACGTGGTGTCAATTATGTCGGTTTATGTCCGTTCCACAGTGATAAAACCCCTTCTTTTTATGTCTCTCCCGCCAAAGGATTATGCAAATGTTTTGCTTGTGGAAAAGGTGGAAATGCCGTGCATTTCATTATGGAACACGAGCAGATGTCTTATCCGGAAGCATTGAAGTACCTTGCCAAGAAATATAATATTGAAATCAAGGAGCGGGAATTAAGCGATGAAGAGAAGTTTGTGCAAAGCGAACGCGAAAGTCTGTTTATCGTTAATAACTTTGCACGCGACTATTTCCAGAACATACTAAAAAATCATGTAGACGGGCGTAGCATCGGTATGGCCTATTTCCGCAACCGTGGCTTTCGCGACGACATCATTGAGAAATTCCAATTAGGTTACTGCACTGAAGCCCACGATGCATTCGCCAAAGAAGCAATCCAAAAAGGATATAAGAAAGAGTACTTGGTAAAAACAGGACTTTGCTACGAAACGGACGACCACCGGTTACGGGATCGTTTTTGGGGACGTGTTATTTTCCCTGTACATACGCTTTCCGGCAAAGTGGTGGCTTTTGGCGGACGTGTACTTGCCAGTGCAACGAAAGGGGTTAAAGTCAAATACGTCAATTCGCCCGAATCGGAAATTTACCACAAAAGTAACGAGTTATACGGTATATATTTTGCCAAACAGGCTATTGTAAAACAAGACCGTTGCTTTTTGGTTGAAGGCTACACGGACGTAATCTCCATGCATCAATCCGGCATAGAGAATGTGGTTGCTTCCTCGGGAACAGCCCTTACACCGGGACAAATCCGTATGATTCACCGGTTCACCAACAACATGACTGTGCTTTACGACGGCGACGCAGCAGGTATCAAGGCTTCTATCCGGGGAATTGACATGTTATTGGAGGAAGGTATGAATATCAAAGTCTGTCTTCTTCCCGATGGGGACGACCCGGACTCTTTTGCCCGCAAGCACAACTCAACGGAATTTCAGACTTTTATCTCGGAACATGAAACGGACTTTATCCGCTTCAAAACGAACTTGCTACTGGAGGATGCAGGAAAAGATCCCATCAAGCGTGCGGAACTGATTGGTAATCTGGTGCAAAGTATTTCTGTCATCCCTGAAGCAATTGTCAGAGACGTCTATATCAAAGAATGCGCGCAGCTACTTCATGTAGAAGATAAGCTGCTAGTATCAGAAGTTGCCAAAAGACGGGAAACTCAAGCAGAGAAGCGAGCTGAACAAACGGAACGGGAACGCCGGATGGCTGAAAGAACGGCTATGATGTCACAGGGCAGCACACCTCCTGAAGATGTTCCAATACCTAATGGAGATATTCCGTTACCTCCTGAAGTGGATGGCGGATATACAGATGTTCCTCCTGCTCTGCAGGAAGACAGTTATGCTTCCTTTATTCCGCAGGAAGGAAAGGAAGGGCAGGAATTCTACAAATTCGAGCGACTGATATTACAGGCGGTAGTTCGTTATGGAGAGAAAATCATGTGTAACCTGACCGATGAAGAAGGAAACGAAATTCCGGTAACCGTCATAGAATATGTGGTTAATGATCTGAAAGAGGATGAGTTAGCCTTCCATAATCCGCTGCACCGCCAAATGTTATCGGAAGCTGCTGCACACATGCACGATTCCAACTTCATTGCCGAACGTTATTTCCTGGCACATCCTGATCCGGTAATCAGTAAATTGAGTGTAGACTTGATTAATGTGCGTTATCAGCTTAGTAAATATCACTCCAAGTCCCAAAAGATTGTGACGGATGAAGAGCGGCTCTATGAAATGGTTCCGATGTTAATGATTAACTTCAAGTATGCAATCGTAACAGAGGAATTGAAGCACATGCTTTATGCCCTCCAAGATCCTGCTCTTGCCCATGATAATGAGAAATGCGACTCACTTATGCAACGCTATAATGAGTTGAGAACCGTACAAAGCATCATGGCAAAGCGGTTGGGAGATCGCGTCGTTTTACGATAAGCTTATTTGTTTAGTAAGCAGAAAACGGATTATACTCTTCCGTGTTGAATCAGATTCATAAACTCTTCACGAGTCTTTGCCTGATTGAAAGCTCCGGTAAAGTCAGAAGTAGTAGTAATAGAGTTTTGTTTTTCTACACCACGCATCTGCATACACATGTGTTTGGCTTCCACCACCACCATTACTCCCAGTGGATTCAGCGTTTCCTGAATGCACTCTTTGATTTGCAGTGTCATGCGTTCCTGCACTTGCAGACGATGAGAGAATATATCGACTACACGGGCAATCTTACTCAACCCTGTGATATAGCCATTAGGAATATAAGCCACGTGCGCCTTTCCGTAGAACGGCAACATGTGATGTTCACAAAGAGAGAAGAAATCGATATCTTTCACAATCACCATCTGGCTATATTCTTCCTGGAATTTAGCGGAGCGAAGCACTTCGTGAGGGTCCATGTGATACCCTTTCGTCAAGCTTAACATCGCCTTAGCCACCCGTTCCGGAGTTTTCAATAACCCTTCCCTTTCGGCATCTTCACCCAACAAAGTTATAATACTACGATAATGACTCTTCAACTCCTCCAGATTCGGAGAAACAATTTCTTCTTTTTCTAACATGATACAATTATAAAGGAATATTGATCTGGTCTCTTACAATAGAAACCTCTTTAAACACACCGGTAGCTTTCAACCGACGCATCATTGCGTCCGCTTCTTCAATGCTACGGAAATCACCTACACGACAAAGCCAACGAGGCGGATTGAACGAAGTATATACCGTCAATTCAGGAAAATACTCTTTCACACGCGATGCTACATGATAAGCATCATTCTTCGCCTGACGAGTATTGTTACCGGCATACGCCTGGATTCTGAATCCGGAAGTCTTTATTACTTTCTGTTCACCTGTTGCAGGACGTTCCATACCTATCAGAGCCTCGATGCGGGGATCTTGATGGATAGTCACCTTTCCTTGCCCCGGAATGTTACGTTCCAAACTCTTGATAATACTTTGCGCTTGCGCAAAAGTAGCTGTCAAAACAAACAATAGGGTAAGTAAAACTTTCATTATTAAACAGTTGATTGTTGATAAATGATAAATGACAGTTAGAGAATGACAGTCGGAAAATGATAGTTGAAAAGATAAACGATAGTCGATAGCAGGCTATACTACATAGCAACTATCAACTATCATTTATCAACTATCATTTATCAACTATCATTTAATTGAAGGCATCAATGATACCTTTGAAATCAGATACTTTCAAAGCAGCACCACCAATCAAACCACCATCAACGTCCGGGTTAGCGAACAGTTCTTTAGCGTTAGAAGGTTTGCAACTACCACCG
This sequence comes from Bacteroides sp. AF32-8BH, assembly GCF_003435205.1. Classification (NCBI taxonomy): domain Bacteria; kingdom Pseudomonadati; phylum Bacteroidota; class Bacteroidia; order Bacteroidales; family Bacteroidaceae; genus Bacteroides; species Bacteroides sp. AF32-8BH. Next base: position 108,508 of record NZ_QVLZ01000010.1, read on the forward strand.
TAAAGGATAGAAGTATTGTCTGCGATTTCTTTACCATACTTGTTAGCTACGATAGAACGGATGAAAGCATGGATTTCCTGTGCTTGTTCAGGAGAAGCAGTTTTACCTGTACCGATAGCCCAAACCGGTTCGTAAGCCAATACAATCTTAGAGAAGTCTTCAGCAGACAGAGAGAATACAGATTCCATCTGTGCAGCTACCACTTCGTTCTGCTTGTTAGCTTCGCGTTCTTCCAACACTTCACCGATACAGAAAATCGGAGTCAGACCGTTAGCCAAAGCCAATTTTACTTTTTCTTCCAGGATAGCAACTGTTTCACCGTAGTATGCACGACGTTCAGAGTGTCCCAGAATTACATATTTTGCACCTGTAGAAGCAACCATTTCAGCTGAAACTTCACCTGTATATGCACCTGAAGCTTTGTCTGCACAGTTTTCAGCACCTACACCGATCTTTGCAGCGTCTACCAACGGAGTAACAGAAGCCAGGTGGATAAACGGAGTACAGATGATTACATCACAGTTAGGCTTTTCGTTAGCCAATGCTTCGTTCAATTCTTTAGCCAAAGCGATACCCTCTTGAAGGGTTTTGTTCATTTTCCAGTTTCCTGCAACAATGTTCTTTCTCATTTTGTTTTTTATTTTAAAGGGTTAATAAATTTACGATTTCACGATTGACAATTGAACGATCGGAATTAGCGTTCGTTACAGAGGCCGCTCGTTATCATTTATTTTTTTTATTCTTGTTCTTCTATTTTCGGATTCTCCGTTTTTAATTCTTTGCTTTTCATCTCTTCCTCTTGTTGCTTCCGCTTCGCGTTTTTCCGTTCTCTGCGGCGAACGACCAAAACATCCACCCCAAGCACTAACAACAATGGAATAACAAACCATAAGAATACATATCCTACCGTATGAGTGTCACTGCTCACCTTCTGCTTTCCTAACGACAGATTTTCCAGTTTGTCCGTCAGCACATATTCATCCGGTATATCCTCATCGCTCCATTTATTCAAAATTGTTCCGTTCTTAATCAGTATCAATCCCGGATTGGAACGAACCATCGTCTTTAATGTAATATCATCCATCTGACAGAAAGGATATTCGGCTCCCGTCTTGTCCTTCCACAATTCGATCTGTTCTTCCGGTGAAGAAGTGAGGCAATAAAACTTATAGCCATGCTCCACCGAATAGTCATATATCTCATTAATCAAATCAATGTTACTATCATCCGCCTCTTCAATCCGATGGGCAACCAACAGGAAGGTGTATCCTATATCCGTCAATACATCGTCTGTTATATCCTCGCCCGTATTCAGATCAATCATAGAGAAATCGTGAATAGCCGGTTCATATCCTTTTTCCTTCAGGATTGTCCGTGTGTCGACAAATGTCCAGGTACTATCCGGATAGTTATCCAACGTAAATTCTTTCTTCTCTCCGTTCTTTTCCAGAATAAAGATGCTTTCATATACACTCGGTTTCGCTCCTTCGGGCATTGTCATTCCTTCCAGAATATTCTTTCCGATCTTGTAAGGACGAAAGTCTAAAACAGGCAGACGGTCCAGACAATAGAACGACAAAGTAAATACAAAGAACAACGTGTAGAGAGAAGCTAGCCACTCCATTTTCACACTGATAAAACGAACCAGCATTCTTCTGTGACGGAAAGCCATCATTGCTGCAAACAGCAGAACTATATTCTTACCGAATGTCTCCCAGTTCGTCAACCCCCATGCATCTCCAAAACAGCCACAGTCCGAAACCGGATCAAAGATGGCAAGATACAAGGTCAGTGGTGTCATGAAAATCATCAGCATCAAAGCCAACGAAGTAGCCAATGTTCTTCTGGTAGCAAAAAATAAGGAGATACCGATAAAAAACTCAACGGCTGACAAGATGATGCCTCCCAATAAAGGGAAGAATGAAGGGAACCAGGAAGCCATTCCGAATGCGGTCAGATAATCCTGGATCTTATACTGGAACCCCAGTGGATCAACTGCCTTTACAAATCCGGAAAAGATGAACGATGCCGCCAAAAGAAAGCGACACGTATTCGCCACTACCTCCTGAATGATATGTAAGTTCTTATCCTTCAAATTCTATCTTAATCAGTCCGAAAACAGAGTAATTAATCATATCCATATAATTGGCATCAATTCCCTCTGACACCAATGTGTTGCCGGCCAGGCTCTCAATCTGCTTGGTACGGTAAATCTTCATCAAGATCAAGTCTGTGTAAGAGCTGACACGCATGCTCCGCCAGGCTTCATCATAATCATGGTTTTTGGCAAGCATCAGGTCTAATGCCTCTTTTGCATACTTATCGTATAAAGCCATCGCTTCTTCATTGCTGATGTCGGCAGACTCGGCATAACCCAGTTCCAACTGGATGAGCCCGACAATGCCATAATTGACAATCGCAATAAATTCAGCACGGATTCCCTCATCAATCAAGGTCACTCCTTTGGTTTCAATACTACGAATCCGATTGGCTTTAATAAAAATCTGGTCAGTCACCGAAGCCGGACGCAGGATACGCCATGCAGGCCCGTAATCGTGCAGCTTCTTGGAAAATAAGTCACGGCACAAAGCGATGACATGTTCAAATTGTTGCTTGGTATCTTTCATCTTCTTCCAAATAGTGCGCAAAGGTAACAATAATTAAGTAAAAACAGAAAGAGGGCACTCTAAATTATATTAAAGTGCCCTCTCCTAAAGATATTGTATTACTGTTTTATAAGCTATATTTTTTATGAACAACGCAAAACCTGTCCGATACGCAAAGTAGTGGTCGGTTTGATACGGTTCAGTTTGCAAAGCGTGCTGACTGATACGCCACGCAATTTAGCAATGCGGGACAATGTATCGCCACTCTTCACCTTATGATAACGGATAGTACCGTCAGCCACTTGGGTATCATGAGAGCCTGCACGTTTCACACCTTTTGTTTTGCGGAACGTATAAGTATCGGCAACGATATCCTGTTTTGGAAAGTCAAACATATAAATCGGATTAATTGCAATTCCCAGGAAGCGGGTTTCGAAATGAAGATGCGAACCTGTAGAACGTCCGGTGTTACCACCCAACCCGATCGGTTCACCAGCTTTTACCAACTGATTTTCTTCAACCAACTGCTTAGACAAGTGTCCATATATAGTTTCCAATCCATTATCGTGACGAATGACTACATATTTACCGTACCCTCTGCGTTCATATTTCACAATACGTACCTTACCATCAAAAGCAGAAACAATCGTATCACCGATATTAACTTTTAAATCAAGGCCATTATGCATTCTTCTCCAACGCGGGCCAAAAGGCGAAGTTATTTTTGTACTCGGAGTCGGCATACGAAAACCCGTCAGGTCAATTGTATATGTTTCCGGAATAATCGCATTTCCATAAGAATGCGCATATTGATTATTCCAATTCGGATAAAGACTTAAAGCGGGATATTCGGATTGTTCGGCACGGATTTGCTTCTGCAATGCCAAAGAATCTACTGATTTTAATTTTTTGTCTATCGGTGCCTGGCGGGCAATCAGGTCTTGTGAGAAAGAGCTCAAGCTGACCATAGCCGCAACAGCGACCAATCCTGTTTTAATAATGCAATTGAAATTCATTCCTTTTTTATCAATTCTATTTAATATTCGTCATTTGCATACAGGTAGTTAAATGTCGCCTGCTTGTAATCGAATATTTCTTCCGGTTTAAAAAATCTCTTTAATTCAATAGCCGCAGTCTCCGGAGAATCAGAAGCATGAACTATATTTTCCTGAAAGCTCATGCTGTAATCCCCACGAATGGTACCCGGGGCAGCCAGACGTCCATTAGTTGGTCCCGCCAACGTACGGACTGTTTGAATAGCATCCACACCTTCGAAACAACAAACAATGACAGGAGCTGTCATCATCGAATCTTTCACACGCTGAAAGAAGGATTTGCCGCTAAGGTGGGCATAATGTTCGCTCAACAATTCATCAGTCAGTTGCATCATCTTCATGCCAGCCAACCGTAATCCTTTACGCTCAAAGCGATGAGTAATCTCACCAACCAATCCCCGTTGAAGGGTACACGGTTTTAAAATGACCAGCGTTTTTTCAAGCATAATACTCGACTTTGCAAATGGTTAAACAATACATTTACTAAAAAAATTCTTCCAAAGATAGTGTTTTCCTACGAAATGGCAAGGAAGTTATTAACTATTTTTCAGAAGCTTAGAACGAAAAGGAAGAGGAATCAGGTCGTTAAACTCCTATAAATAGGGAGAATAGAGCCGAAATATGTTTTGCAACACATTTACGCAAATAAACTGCATGTTTAACCGTTTTTCAGCTTATGGCAGCCCAGTTAACATTCGTTTTCCGTAAGGCTTTAAGCTGTCGCCATAAGATTTCGTTCTCCGGACTTTGTGCTGCAGGGTCTTGTTCTACAATACTTTCAGCTATAGCACGAACGTATTGCAACAGTTGACCGTCGCGGACAATATCCGCGATCTTCAAATCGAAAGCGATACCGCTTTGCTGTGTACCTTCAAGATCACCGGGACCACGCAGTTTCAAATCGGCCTCCGCTATTTCAAAACCATCATTGGTGCGCACCATGATTTCCAATCGTTTCCGGGTATCCTCCGTCAACTTGTAATTCGTCACCAGAATACAATAAGACTGTTCTGCTCCACGCCCTACCCGACCGCGCAACTGATGTAACTGTGATAACCCGAAACGTTCTGCATTTTCAATAATCATAACCGAAGCATTCGGAACGTTCACTCCCACTTCAATGACGGTGGTAGCTACCATGATCTGCGCTTTCCCCGAGACAAAAAGCTGCATTTGCTCATCTTTCTCGGCTGGTTTCATTTTACCATGCACTTTACAAACCGTACACTTCGGAAACTCTTCCAGAATATGCTGATACCCTTCTTCAAGATTCTTCAAATCAATTTTTTCGCTCTCTTTAATCAGCGGATAGACAATATAAACCTGGCGTCCTTCGTCGATCTGCTTACGTACCGAACGATACATGCTTTCCCGGCGATTGTCGAATTGATGGATGGTAGTAATCGGTTTTCTTCCGGGTGGAAGTTCATCGATAACAGACACGTCCAAGTCACCGTACAAAGTCATCGCCAACGTACGGGGAATGGGAGTGGCAGTCATTACAAGTACATGCGGAGGTTGAACATTCTTACTCCAAAGACGGGCACGTTGAGCCACGCCAAAACGATGTTGTTCGTCAATCACAACGAAGCCTAAAGAAGAGAAATTGACAGTATCTTCAATAACGGCATGTGTTCCTATTAATATCTGCACATCTCCTGTCAGCAATCCGGCCAGAATCGCTTCTCTCCTTTTTCCTTTAATAGAACCTGTCAGTAGCTCAACACGAATATCCATGCCAAAAAGCAGTTCCTTAATGGTTTCGTAGTGCTGGTTTGCCAGGATTTCGGTAGGTGCCATCATACAAGCCTGATAGCCATTATCCAATGCCAGCAACATACTCATCAAGGCAACCAGTGTTTTTCCGCTTCCTACATCTCCCTGCAAAAGGCGATTCATCTGTCTGCCACTGCCGACATCGTTCCGTATCTCTTTCAACACCCGTTTCTGCGCACCCGTCAGTTGGAAAGGAAGATTCTTTGCATAAAATGTATTGAACACATCTCCCACTTTTTCAAAGATGTATCCACGATACCTTTTCTGCCTGTCTTTGGCATATCGGAGAATGTTTAACTGAACATAAAACAGTTCTTCAAATTTAAGACGGTATTGTGCCCGACGGAGGACGTCAGGATTGGTTGGGAAGTGGATATTCCGGAGCGCTTCCGTCAAAGGCATCAAATGATGCTCCGTCAGCAACTTGGGAGAAAGTGTTTCAGGTAGAGGCTCCTGTATCTGCTGAATCACCGTTGCCATCATCTTCTCAATCGCGTGAGAGTTGAGGAAACTGCGTTTCATCTTCTCCGTCGTACTATAATAAGGTTGCAGCCCCACCGAGGAAAGTTTCAAATCATCCGGTTTGTCTACATCAGGATGCGCCACATTGATACGTCCGTTGAAAACAGTAGGTTTGCCGAAAATAATATATTCCTCGTGAAGTTTATACTTTCCCAAGATGCACTTTATACCTTGAAACCACACCAAATCCACGACTCCTGTACCATCCGAAAAATGCGCTGTCAAACGGCGCTGCCGTCCTTCACCAATGGTCTCGAAACCGAGGATTTCTCCTTTCAACTGGATATACGGCATATTGCCATCTATTTCATGAATGTAATAGATGCGGCTCCGGTCAATATATTTATAAGGGAAATAATAAATTAAATCGTGCAAGGAATAGATTTCCAACTCCTTATTTAATACAGCGGCTTTTTGAGGGCCTACACCGGAGATAAATTTTATGTCGCGTGTGGCTAAATCGAACATTTATAAAAGAGCACTCCCTACTTTTAAATCGAAAGGAGTTGTTATTTTTATATTTTCACGGTTGCCTTCTGCCAGATAAACGGGCATTCCCATCGCTTCCACAACGGAAGCATCATCTGTAAAGAAGGGGGTAAATTCCTGGGCATAGGCTTGTTGCAGCAACTCTACATCAAACACTTGCGGCGTTTGCACCAGTTTATAATCAATCCGGCTGACTGTTTCACTTCCGGCATCTGTCAAATGGCGAAGCGTCTCTACTACATCCACCACAGGAATCACTGCTTTTTGCACCTCTGCCAACTCATAACAACGGCGAATCACTTCTACTGATACAAACGGGCGTACTCCATCATGCACTCCCACCAATCCCGGCTCTTGCACCAGTGCCAGCCCGTTCTTTACGGAATGGAAACGTGTTTCACCTCCTTCTGCAAGGACATGTTTTACCGTAAAATGATGTTCATCGCAAAGTTGCTTCCAGAAACTTTGTTGCTCCTGCGGAAGCACCAATATGATTTGAAGTGCCTCGTCATATCTCCTGAAGACTTCCAGGGTATGCATCAACACAGGTTTATCACCCATGGGAAGGAATTGTTTGGGAAGATCACTTCCCATTCGCAAGCCCTTTCCACCGGCGACAATGATTACATATTTCTTCATGGACGGTTTAGCGTTTAACGCACATCGCTTCTACCAGTTCGTCTACTTTTTCTTTACCTACCAACAGGTCAACGATTGTCAAGGCAAATTCCATAGCAGCACCTGGTCCCATACCCGTAATGATGTTTCCATCACGTACGACATGTGCATTTACACATTCGGCACCATCCAGATATTGTTCGAAACTCGGATAACAGGTAGCCTTCTTTCCTTTCAGCAGTCCCAGTTTACCCAACACCATCGGAGCAGCACAAATGGCAGCAATAGGTTTACCTTTTGCAGCAAAATCAAGGATCAATTTGCGCAATCCTTCGTGCTTGTCAAGTGTAGCAGCTCCCGGCATTCCTCCCGGCAACAACAAAAGTTCAGCATCAAAGAAATCACAATTCTCGAAATTGATATCGCAAAGAACGGATACATCATGTGCTCCTACTACAATTTCATCCGGTGTAACGGATACGATTTCTACATTCAGTCCGGCACGTCTCAACGTGTCAATAGCAGTAAAGGCTTCAATTTCTTCAAAACCATCTGCAAAAAAAGCGTATACAGTTCCCATAATGCTTAATATATTTGGTTAATGATACTATCTCAAGTTAAAATAATAGGTGATTGTCCCTGTCTGGTTATTCACTCCATCGATCGTATTAAAACGGGCTTTCTTAGCTGCATCCTCCGCCGCCTTACGTAAAGCAGAATTTACAGTGTTCGTTTGAGGGCTAATGCTGGTAGACACCACTTGTCCTGCGGGATTCACGGTGATATTCACCACTACACGTCCTTCCTCCTGCACGTTATATGCAGGCTTCGGCAAACTACCCGTACCTAAAGAACGTCCGCCAAGGTCAAATGTTCCATAACCTCCGGTTCCGGTTTTCGCTCCGGTAGAAGAATTACCTTCTTTACTACCTTCGGTTCCCGTACCACTGGTTGCCGTACCTTTATTACCCGTCATTTGCGCTCCTTTTCCGAACGCACCGGATACTCTCTTTTTAGCGGCCTCTTCGGCAGCTTTACGTTCACGCTCCGCTTTTTCCTCCGCCAGTCGTTTCGCTTCCGCAGCTTTTTCCGCTTCCGTTTTTTCCGGCTTCTTCACCGGTTCTTTCGGCTTAACCACCTCTTTGGGTTTCACCGTTTCTTTTTTCGGCTCTTCCGTCTTAGGTTTCAGAGTTACTGTTTCTTCTTCAGTCTGCGTCAACAAATCCTGTTCCGAAGGAAGTTGTGGTTCTGCCTCCGCAGGCGCTGCCGCATCTTCATCCATAATATCCACGTCTACCAGAGAGGGATCATCGAAACCACTTGCTGCGTCTACATTTCCCATCATCACAGGCACTCCGCCTGCATCTTCATCCGGTTGGGGGACAGTAAAGCTCACCAGAATCAAAAGAGCAATCACTGCCACATGCACCAACAGTGCACCGAGCGCTCCTATGTATTCACCCTTTTTTCTTCTGTCCATTGTTTCTTATTTATTTTCAGGCGGGCGGGTAGCCAGCACCATCTTAAAATGATTCTCGTTTGCAATGTTCAATACCCTTACGATCTCACGATAAGGTACCGATTCATCTGCATACAATGCCACATACATTTCCGGTTCCTTCTCTGCACAACTCTGCAAAAATGAAGTCAGATCGTTCAGCGCCACCGGCTGCTCTTTTTCATTGCCGAAAGCGGCATAGAAATTCAAGTCCTTATCGATAACCACTCTTGTCAGCGGCTTGGCCGAAGTCTGCTGCTTGCCTTGAGGCAACAATACCTTTATGGCATTGGGCGACACCACCGTAGAGGTTATCATAAAGAATATCAGCAACAGGAAGATGACGTCCGTCATGGAGGCCATGCTGAAATTGGGCGATACTCTATTTCTTCTTTTTAATCCCATCTGCCAATTATTTTGCAGGCTCGTTCAACAGGTCCATGAACTCCATTGTACGAGATTCCATTTTATTTACCACACGGTCTACCAGCATCACCAGATAATTATAGGCAAACATAGCGATGATACCGACAATCAGACCACCGACCGTTGTAATCATAGCTTCATAGATACCTCCCGAAAGCAAAGTGATATCAATGTTTCCACTTCCGGCATTCGCCATTTCGTAGAATGCGCGTACCATACCGGTCACCGTACCGAGAAATCCGAGCATTGGAGCACCTCCGGAAATAGTTGCCATCACAGTCAGTCCTTTTTCCAACTTTGCAACTTCAATGTTACCCACATTCTCAATAGCTACCTGCACATCGTTAATAGGACGTCCCAGACGGCTGATTCCTTTTTCTATCATACGTGCCGAAGGGGTATTCATCGTACGGCAATAGTTAATAGCCGCTTTGATCTCTCCACTATGAATATAGTCTTTAATCCGTTCCATAAACATAGGGTCCTCTTTTCCTGCTTTGCGAATCATGTAGTTACGTTCAAACAGAATATAGAAACAGATAACCGACAGTACGCCCAATACAATCATAATCCATCCACCCTTGACAGCCATATCAAGCATGTTCATTTCCGGAGCGTTTACCTCCGTCAGCACGGGGTTGGCAGTAGCCAGTGAGTCGGCCATATTCATAGCCCCTTGGGCTAACAAGATCATTGCATTCATGAGCGTAAACAGTTTTTATATTCCTGAATGGTACGTTCGAGTCCCAGATACAGTGCATCGCTAATCAACGCATGTCCGATAGACACTTCATCCACCCAAGGAATGTTTTTATAGAAATAATTTAAATTCACCAGACTTAAATCATGACCGGCGTTCAATCCGATACCCAGTTTACGGGCAGTCTTTGCAGCTTCGATAAAAGGAGCAATAGCTGCTTCCGGATTCTTCGGATAGTCCGTCGCATAAGGTTCAGTATACAGTTCGACGCGATCCGCCCCTGCTTTTGCTGCATATTCCACCATTTCAGGATCGGCTGCCACAAAAACGGAAGTACGAATGCCGGCACTGTTAAACTGATCGAGAACTTCCGTCAGGAATTCCTGATTTGCTTTCGTATCCCAACCGGAATTGGAGGTGATCTGTGAAGGATCATCGGGAACTAGAGTAACCTGATGAGGTTTTACTTTCAACACCAAGTCAATAAATTCCGGAGACGGATAACCTTCAATATTAAATTCAGTCCTCAACAGAGGACGCAAGTCATATACATCAGAACGACGAATGTGACGCTCGTCAGGACGGGGATGAACGGTGATACCATCAGCCCCAAAAGATTCACAATCAAGCGCTACCTTTACTACATCAGGCACATTTCCCCCGCGAGCATTTCTTAGTGTAGCAATCTTGTTTATGTTTACACTTAATTTAGTCATAGTTCTACGTTATATTTGCCGCAAAAATACAAATATTATTATTAGTTGCCTAATAATACGAAACGCATTCTCTACTCTTTTTTGGTTATTTAAAGTAGAAATCCAAGAAAAAATGCCAAATTTGCATCCTGAACTAATGATGTTGCTTATGAAATTTGCCATTTTTGGAAATACTTATCAGGCTAAAAAGTCTTCTCATGCTGTCACCTTGTTTAAACTTTTAAAGAAACAAGGAGCAGAGATTGGTATGTGCAGGGAATTTTATCAATTCCTAGTTTCTGAAAATATGGATATTGAAGCAGATCAATTATTTGATGGTGATGATTTTACTGCCGATATGGTAATCAGCATCGGAGGCGACGGAACGTTTCTGAAAGCTGCCCGCCGCGTAGGAAGAAAAGGGATCCCTATTTTGGGAATTAACACAGGACGTTTAGGATTTCTGGCAGATATTTCACCGGAAGAAATGGAGGAAACATTTGATGAAATCCAAAACGGCAGATATAGTGTGGAGGAACGGAGCGTACTTCAGTTAATCTGCAACGACAAACATCTCCAAGATTCTCCTTATGCCCTCAACGAAATAGCTATTCTCAAACGGGACAGCTCCTCAATGATCAGTATCCGGACAGCTATTAATGGCGCGTATCTGAATACTTATCAAGCTGACGGGTTAGTAATTGCCACTCCAACAGGTTCCACAGCCTACTCTTTGAGTGTAGGAGGCCCGATCATCGTTCCTCATTCCAACACTATTGCCATCACTCCGGTGGCTCCACATAGTCTCAACGTCCGCCCTATCGTTATTCGGGATGATTGGGAGATTACATTAGATGTAGAAAGCAGAAGTCACAACTTCCTCGTCGCCATTGACGGGAGGAGCGAAACTTGCAAAGAAACGACTCAACTAACCATTCGCCGGGCAGATTACAGCGTAAAGGTAGTGAAACGTTTTAATCACATTTTTTTCGATACACTCCGCAGCAAGATGATGTGGGGAGCTGACGGAAGACGGTAAGCAGTCCACATTATGCAACCGTTATTCCTCATCACCCGATTCAACTATACGGTACTTAAAAATAGAACTTCTAAAAAAAGGGACATTCAAGTTGTTGGGAATGCAACAAATTGGGTATAGATTCCAACTAAAGAGAAAAGGGGCCGGGATTTACTATCTTCAGAAATCAGATTAACATTATTTTCCCCTATATTTACTCAATAAGATTAAAATATACTGATTACACTTGCAAATCATTCTTTTATAGACAACAGTCATTCATTTTATCAGTTTCTCCTTACCTTTATTTACATACAAACTAGAGAAAAAAATAGCTTCTAATCATTCCTATATGAGTTCCTCACCGAGAAATGAGATGTCCCTCACCGAGGAACTTATCCTTTCTCGGTGAGGGACATCTCGTTGGTTTTAATCCAACGAAGGCTTCCATGATTAAAAAGCTGCATATTGTCTGCAAATTCATGCTGTGCTCGCCCTATTTTCTGTATATTATTGCAATTATTTATGCAGTTCTTTCCCCAGTTCATCCATAAAAGAACAACTGTTGCCCGAAGAAATATTAAAAACAGACCATCGGGTTAGCTAATATAGAAGAAAATAGAATATCGGTAGAGAAAAAGAATACCCCGATATTAATCTAACATAAAGGTCTGCGAACCAATCAGATTACCACCTTCGAAGATATCAACACGGTAGTTTCCGGCATACAAGAATTCTTCTACATCCCAAAACACATTGATATTCTGTTCTTCTCCGTTATATTCAATATACTTCTTAATTGAATAAACCAATGTACGGTTTTCATAAGGGAAAGTATTGGATGCACTCTTGGTCAGTACATCATTATCGGGTTTGGTAATACGTATATAAATGGTACGTTCACCGTTTTCAGCAGTTATATTCTTCACGACCGTGAAACTGATAGCCAGTTTCACCACGTCTTTCACTTTCTTTGCAGCTTTGCCACGTTTATTGCGTGGTTCGATACGAATATTAGTTGCATCAAGTTGTGCGGCTAACGTCACTTTCTTATCCAGATTTTTCTTTTCTTCGGAAAGGTTACTGATTTGTTGTGAAGCCTGATTATATTTTTGAGTCACTTCAGCTATGACCTGCTTCTGCTGTGCAGTCAGTTTATTCAGAGAGTCGATCTGATTGATATAGCCAACCATTACCTTACGCAAAGTAGCCAACTCATTCTTTAAACGACGGATCTCTGTAGCATTCGAGCTCTTCACTGTACGAAGCTCTTCCAAAAGGCGTTGAGTTTTCAATTGTTCCTGTTCCAGTAATTGAGATAAAGAGTCATTAGAAATCGTCATCTTTAACTCATCATATTGTTGTACGAAACGGGTATATTCGTTTTCCAGATCTTCCTTATCTAATTGGAATTCCTGCACTAACTCCCGGTTAGCTTGTTTTTCGGTAAACAATAAATAAGTAATACCAATAATAGCTATCACCAAGATAGCCACGGCCGCAATAAGAAGGCTTTTTTTACTCATAGTTTCAGTTGTGAATTGATAACGTGCGCAAAAGTAATCATTTCGCAACAGAAGTCAAGCAGAAAAGCAGAGAGTTTTTTGATAACCCTCTGCTAATCCATACAATTTTAACTTATTTGCTTGCTAACTTATTCAGTTCAGCAGGTGTTACTACTGTAACTAATAAACATCTTGCAACTTTTTCTTAAAAGAATGAAAGACAAGTCCCGGAATATTATTCGTTACTAGTTTAAGATCACCCATATTTAAATACAATGCATTCTTACATTGAGTCTGATATTGTTTTACCCCAATCTGTTCCACTATATTCTGTACAACCTCTTCACAAGGAGAATTTATTCCATCGGATAGGTTCCACAATTCTTCCACATTATCTTTGCGCTTAGTAACAAACCGAAATCCCCTTTTCTTTAGTTCCTGCACCAACTCTTCTTTCCCGATACGTGCATTCACATGTACGGTTTTATTCTCTAGGAGAATACCTTTTTCATAAACATCCACCACTTTCTGTATATCACGTTTTATCCTGTCGATCGTTGATACAGGAGGGACAAACTGCCAAAACAATAATGGAATATATCCTTGAGTCAACTCATACAAAGGTTGTGATATTAAATATTCATTTAGATAAGTCCCCTGTACGGAAACCTTTGTTTGCTCCCGATTCTTATACATAAAATACATACCCATATTTGCACCGAGATTATACATATCCATCATATCATGAGTAGCAATCAAAGAATAAACTTGTGCCGGAGTATGTTCACAAATACCTTTTGATATATTATCAATCTGCCTGTTGACAACACCGCTCTCCCAATCGGCCAAGTCCTTACCTTTTTCAAGAGATAACGTATCATAGTCCACGACATTTCTTGATATCGTTTTGATGTCATGCTCTGAACCGGATTGGGTATATAAAATATAAAGAGAGCCGTCTGCATACTCCTGACCATCCACTCCGGTTTTATTAAGTTTCCGACAATAAGATTCACTTTTCACGTCTTCCCCTATGCCTGCGATAATTACATTTTCTACTTCATGTTCTATTATAAACTTCCGATATTCATCAGGCAAAGCCAATAATTTTATCCAGGCAACTCCGACATCATCCATGGAAGCATCATATCCCAATGTCGCATAACAGGGTACTCCAGCTTGCGAGGAATATTCTAATATGGAAGAAACTTCTTTGGTAGAATTGACAGAAACCAAAAAATGTAATGGCAATACGGGAGCCTCCATAGCTGCAGAAAGATAAGGTACCGCCGGTACTCCCGTAGCTATTATCACAGTTTTAAGTTTCTTCGACTTACCCAAATACTCATTATATAAATCTACTGTATGCTGAACGGATTGTTGAAGGAAATCAGGTGTCCCCCATACCGGTTTGGGACCTCCTCCCGGACCAATCTGCCATGTATGGCTCACACCTGCCGTCAGATTAGCTAAAGATTTTTGGACAGTATATTCCGCACTCATTCCACCATTGAGCATAAACACATTCAAACCTTTATATTCCTCTTTAGCAATCTGATAGGTAGTCAACATTCCGGGAGTTACCACCCTAAAATAAGAAGAATATGTCAACTGTCCCTCCTCTTTTTGATAAACACCTACGGCTGCAGGCGTAAATTCTGAAGGAACTTCCCAAACAAATGGTTCTCCGCCAATCTCCGCAAGAACCGGTTCTCCTTTCTTGGAGAGATATTTCAGTATAATCGTTTTACCTTCTGACTTCCCATCAAAAGTAAACACAACCTTCTCCCCTTGTGAATAAACGAATTTATCCGTCAGCACACGAGCTCCAATCTCTCCTCCTGCCAATAGTGCAATGAAGAAAGTTACCATCAATTGTTTTATATTCATTTCGTTAGTTTAAATCTTAAATCCGATGTTATATCAATGTTCTACTAATCTCATATTTCCAACCTGTGCACAAATAGTACGAAGCTCCTCCAATGTCAGGTACTCCATCGACTTAACCGTATTCCGATACTTCTGCACTCCAATACGTTCAATTATATCATAAGCAAATTCTTCAGCCGAACCTATTTTATGATTAATGCGTCCCAAATACTCTTCCGTTTCTCCATCATCTTCCGGATTCCATTTATCTACACTCTGCCTAATTCTAATATTCTCCGAAGTGACACCTCTTGCTATCAGCTCGTCATAAAACTCATAGCGTCTCATATTAGAATTCAGATAGAAAGATCCCTCATACAGATGATCGACAACATCAGGAAAATACCCGGCAATAGCTGGCTTCAGATAACCATCAATACGTTCTACTGTAGAAGCCGCCGAATTAAATTGCCAATATAATAAAGGTACATATCCAACAAACGCTTCATATTGAGGGTGATTCGTAAGATACTCGTTAAAAATAACTCCATTCACAAAAGGTGCCTGCAACTTGCTTTGATTCTTTTTTATATATTGAAGCGTCAGGAAAGAAGATATATTGTACAAAGCCATCATATCATCAGTCTCAATCGTATAAGCTTTCACATTTGCCATCGCTTGCGCAGAGCCGGATATATTGGCTATCTGATCATCGACAATTCCACTTTCCCAATCAGAGATATACTGTCCTTCACCCAATTTTAACTGATTATAGTCATACAACCGATGTTTCAGTGCGTCAATATCGGCATCCGAACCAAAGTTAGTATACAATATATATAAAGAACCAGGCGCATATTCATCGGTAATTGTATTCTGCGTCAAAACCCTTCGGGAATAAGACTCTCCATGTCCTTCCTGACCTACTCCATAAATATAAACTTCTTCCACCTGATGATCTTTTATAAATTGCTTATATTCTTCCGGCAAATCCAATAATTTTATCCAGGCAACTCCCACTCCGGGCATAGAACCGTCATAACCCAATGTGGCATAAGAGGCATATCCATTTTGATTGGAATAATCGAGTATAGCTTGTACTTCAGAAGCAGAATTAGCCGATACCAGATAATGAATAGGTAAATAGGCTGCCCCCATCATTGTTGCAAAGTAAGAAACAGATGCGATCCCCGTTCCAACCACCACTCTCTTTATCTTTGTGGCAGCCCCGATCTCCGAATTGTAAAGCTCAACAGTTTTGCGAACGGAACGTTGCAAAAACTCCGGAGTAGGCGCAACCGGATAAGTACCACCCTGCGGAGCCTCCTCCATGGTGGCAGCCATTCCTTGATCGAAAGCAACCATCGTTTTTAACACACCGAACCCGGCACTCATATCTCCTATCTGACGATAAACAGGAAGTCCCTGATAATCTAACTTTTGAATATCGTAAGTCAACAGCGACTGCTCGTTGACAGCTCTGAAATATGTTCCGTCAATTGTAGTGGTTATCCCATCTTCAAAATCTAACAGGAACTTGACAGCACAAAAGGAAGAAGGCTTTAATGCAGCTGGAAGGGTATACAGTGTCCCGGCATCCACAGGAACAGATTGTCCCGGTTCTATTTGAATATGGGAAGCAACAGACTTTTCTGTCAATACACACCCTCCATCATCCAAGTTCTGAATCACCACTTTTACTTCACGAATATCCATCGGATAGTTCGTTTCATTTTTCAAGGTAAAAGAGCAATTTACAGGATCTCCCGGCCAATAGGCAACTTTATTTAATTTCACATCAGAGGCTTTAGCCATTGTTGTACGAAAGCCGTCATCAACAACTTCCGAATCTTTGCATCCGCTCATGATAGCCAATGCAGAAAAAGTGATGATTATACTTGAAATATAACTAATTATTCTCATTGTGTTTTTCTTTTAAAATTGAATCCTTGTATTTATTCATCAATAAAGTAGCAATCTCAACAGCATTACCAACCGGTTCGGAAGGATAACGTTCATGTGACTTGACCCAGTCAATTTCAAACTGCGTCACTCTTTGATGAAAAGCATCAGCATTAAACGGCTGCTTGTTAGAAACAGAGCGAATAACTTCATCTATAAACATTTCCCAACGAGGCGCATAATATCCCGATACCAAACCTCCCCAAGTACGATTTGCATAATCGTTTAAACTTTGATCTTTATCTCCCCAGGTTGAAACGATAGTACGGGCATTTTCTTCGTAATAATTTTTAGAGGCTTCGTCTATACCTAATGAACGGGCATCTTTAATCCATTTTCCCAGTAAAAAAGAAGATTGTGTACTTAATAAAGTATCAACATCACGCAGTAGTTGTTTCATTTCAGCTCCTTTTTGTTTTAATAGCGGTAATTGCTTCCGGGAATAAGCTTCCGCAAATTCATCGCGAAGCTTCCCGAAATAATTCCCCAGCACTTGCCTTCCTATATTAACAACATCATATTCATAAGTAGAATGTCGATGTTCTCCGGCTTTCAACAACATCTCCCATACCTCAAACAAAGTTTCATTGGAATACGCTACCGTAGGCGTAGTCGTCCAATTGCCATTTCCTTTTAAACAAGGACGCGCATTCATCAATGTCCCCTGTCCCAAAGCAGCTGGTACTGTATAAATACTGTCATAAAGCAATTTCCATGCCCGACGCATTTGTTGGTTTCTCAAGCCAATTCGCCTGTCTGCCAGTTGTTCTATCCATACAGAGTCCGGCAGATTACAATCCCATGCTTTACTGAAAACATATTCATACATGAAAGGATTTACATCAAACCCCTCCAAAGTAGAACCCAGTCCCGAAAAGTTTTCTCCACCATTGGTATATACATTTTCGATTCGTTTCCCCACTTCTTTGGTGTTTCCGGCAAGCATTGTATTTCCTCCGAAATTTCCTAAATAGCACCATAAATATGGTTGCCCGAAATACCGATCTGTCTGCTTCCAGACTTCAGTATTCTCACAATAATAGTCCAGTAGCAACAGTTTATCTTGAGGGACTGCTTTCAAGAAAGCTTCTACCCGTTCGTTTGTCCATAAATGTCGGTCAATATAGAATAACCATGTCATTTGTAACCAAGTAGCATCCGGATCGACATGCGTCATCGATTGATAAATATGCTTCGAGCAATTGGCTAAAAATTCCGGTTCCCAACTTGGAGGGGCTACTTCATTAAAAGGATCTGCCCCATAAATATGGTCTGTTCCGAACAACTTAGTTTGCTCTTCCAGAAACTCTTTCTGTATGGTTGCAAACAATGGGTCAAGCGGATCCAGAAAGTGGCTTCTGTATTTATCCTCGAAACCTCCCCAAGAGCTCATCCGGCTAATCTTAGCTTCCGGATAGATTCTTTTAAGTTCCGACGGTACATGTCCGGCAAATGCAGGAAGTATGGGGCGCATATTAAATTGACGTTCACGGGCTACGATTTGTTTCTGCAATGCTTCTTGTGTATCCAGCCATTCTTTAGGCAGAGGCCCCTGCCAATAATCCAGGTTAGACATACGATGCCAAGGCAAGTGAGCAGGCCCTGTGAAATAGTTCCGTATTTCCTCATCCGTCAATCCTAATTTCGTCCATACGCGATACCAGACAGATTCTTGTCCGGTGATTGCTAAAGGCATATTGATTCCATTTAAAGCCATCCAGTCTATCAACCGTTCCCAATCCTTCCATGTCCACCATGGCATTGTATAACCGAAGGTACAGTAATTAAGAAAGAATCGGTTCTTGCAACGGGCAGTCGAAGTTATTTTTGCCGGTGGCATGGGTAATACTTCCGGCATCTCCACCGTATCGTTCACATACCAGGAAACAGAGGTAAGACAGTAATGATTCAGATAATAGTTCAGCCCTACAGCCATCGAATTTGCGTTATTTCCCCGTATTCGTACTGTTCCTCCTTGCGCTTCTATTTCATACCAATCTTTATCAATCTTTTCCGATTGTTCAAAACTAAATTGGGAAGCATACTCCGGAAATAAACGTTCCACCATCTGTTGCATCGCTTTTTCATCTTCTGTACTTTCTTTGCAGGAAGAACACAATACGATCAACATCAGTAGAAATAAACATTTAATCTTACACATACTATTTATATTTTCATTTATATATTTCTTTTAAAAAACGAATGTATCCGATGTTACCCACTAGACACATTCGCTTGTCAAAGGGAGTAGTGTGATTACCGACCTAGTTGGTAATCGTCAGATGTGTAAGTCCCGCATCATCAAAATTCTTTTTAGTAAGCGGCACATCCGGTCCTATAATAACAGTGTTAAGTTTCTTCAGTTTCTTCAGAACTGTCAGGTCCACTTTCGGATTAATCGTTTTATCCACCGAGAAGCCTTTACCCTTTATGATAGAAAGTGTTTCCAGATTAACAAAAGGTAAAATATCAACCAACGTTTGTATTTCTCCCTGAATCGTCAGTGATTTAAAATTCTCTATATCCTGGCAAGCAGGCATACGGTCGGCAAATCCTATCAACCATGTGTCCCACCAATCGAAATATTCAAAACGTAAATCGGTAGTGGACCAGTCTTCGCCGATTGTAGGACCATATATCAATGCCCATTCACCTGATAATGATTTTTTAAATTCCGAATCATTGTAGAAAGGAACATTTTCCGGACGAGTGTTTGAGGCAGGTACATATTTATCCGTCAAAGATTTAGTCTGTACTTCAATCGTTTGTTCCGGACCGGCAACTCCTTTCGCCAGAAGTTGTACTTTGATTGTACTCTTTTGATTATGAGGTAAATTGGCAACGTATGAATAATCCGTAGGTTTAAATTTATCCATCACCTCTTCACCATCCCGATCCGTATAAGAAACCTTTATCTCGTCAACAACGGGAGGAAATGCCCACTGCAAAACAGCAGAAGTGGCACTACTTACTCCGACAGCGGCTTCAATCGGTAAGGAAGACAAATCAATATCTGTCGTATTAATCACAGTCTGTTCTGAATAATTCCAGTAATCTCCTGCTGATTCCGTACGTCCCAAAGCTCTTAGATAATATGTGCTGTTAGGGTTTAAGAACAGAGTCTCCGTAAATTCTCCCGACAATTCTGTCAAATTCTTCTTTATTCGTTTGTAAGTATGTGAACCGCTTTCGCTTTCATTCATAGCCGTACGTTGTCCGGGATATTGCTCTTTGCCATATACCAATCCTATTTCCTGATTCTTGGAACGTTCGTCATTTACCTGATAAGTAAAAGTGACGTTCGCTGTAATGCCGTACAACACTTCCACCTTCTTGATTTTCAATGTTACATTAGGGGTAACAATCAAGTCCATTTTCTTAAAACTACGAATATCACCATAAATGGTATCCAACTCAAAGAACGGTCCGTTCGCCCATACTTTATAGCGGGAAGGATATACTTTGGTATTGCGATATGTTCCTTCAGGAAGTGTGTTATACTCCAAGGGAACCGCTACATTTCCATACTCCAGATCAAGTAACTTTAATTTAGCTCCATAATATTCGGTAGCCACCTTTTCACCGGTCAGCCTGTCAATAAAAGCGCCTTCGTAGCCACCGGTCAAATCGTCCACACGTTCGTCAAGTTCACACCCTGACAGATTCAGTGTTAACACTGCTAAAAGTAACAGTTTGATATTTATATATAATCTAGCTCTATTCATATTCTTTTCTTTTAGGGTTATCAATTCCAACCGTCATTCTGCACGATCCCCGGGCTTTTGCTTAAAGGAAGCGGACAATAATAGTCTCTTTCCTCGAACCATTTCACTCTCGTAGCCAAATCCGGTGCTTCTACTTTCTCCAACGTATAATAAACGGAGGCAGGAGAAGTTGTTTCATCGATATGAAGAATGGGATAGAGAGCCTTCAACGTTTTATTGTGCATCTTTTCTTCCCCAATGCGCCAACGCTTCAAGTCCCAATAACGGAATCCTTCATACATCAAGTCTATCCGGCGTTCATGCCGTACAACCTCCAAGTCCATCGTTTTGGCAGGCAATCCTCCATGTATACTACGCAATTGGTCAAAAGCGACTTGGGCAACCGCTAAATAGTCATTCACTCCATAGGTTGAAAGCTCAACGGCAGCTTCAGCCAAATTTAAAATAACCTCGCCATACCGAATAACGACTGCATCCTGATCGTTTTCTTGTATAAGATAATCATCCAGCCTCTTCACTCCATAAAGTGTTTTTTTCAGAAAAAATCCCCAGTTAGTAGTTCCTGCGGCAGAAAGGTTCAAGAAGATACCATCTGCTCCACTTTTCATGTATTTTTCGTGACCTGGCACTTTCCCCGCTCCCATCCAATCTTCAGATTTTTCATAAGAATATTCTTCAGTAGTTCCATCTGTCCTTTTTACGAGTGTTTTCCGGTAAATAGAGAAACGTTCTCCCAAGAACTCTCCTCCCGGATAAATGACAGTGGCATCCAGACGTTTATCACGGTTTGCAAAAAAATCTTCGGGATTATTCTTTGAAGCGGCATAGTCCAATGGCTGAATCTTTCCGTCTAATGTTTCAAATTGCTCGACAACATCTAAAGGAGGAACCATAAAGGCACAGTAACCGGCCCGTTTGATACGATAAGATTGATACCAGTAATCCTCATATACAGCCACTCCTGTCTTGGCAACGTTAGCAAAACGGAAAATTATCTCATTATTATTTTCATCTTTTCCATCAAACAAATCGCCAAATTCAGTAGAGAGCGCATACTTACCATCATCAACGATTTCCTTTGCAGCTTTTGCCGCTTCCAATAAATATGTTTTCGCCATTTCTTTGCGGATTCCCTGGAAACTATTATTTGAAACTTTTCCATACTTAGCAATAGTCCCCGCATACAACATAGCCCTCGACTTCAACGCCAAAGCTGTATACCGATTGGCACGGTCACGATCTTCTGATGCAATACGCTGTACTTTCGGAAGCAATACAAGAGCCGAGTCCAAGTTATCTTTTATATAATCCCAGGATTTTTCCTCTGTAGAACGATTGTTGATGGAGCTTACATCATCCAACGGACTTGAATACAAAGGCACGCCCCCATATCGTTTCACCATCTCAAAATACAGATAAGCACGAATAAAATAAGCCTCACCAACTGTACTCAACACCCCTTCATTATCCGAATTCTTATAAGTGGCGATAAACTTATTTACAACATTGATTGTCTTATAATTCCATACCGCCTCAAATATTTCACCTTTGCTTTGAGAAAAGACTCCTCCAAAAACAGTACCCGGAGTGTTATTTCTCATGACCCCATTCTCGTAGGTAATATTGCTCGCTCCATCATCGGTAAAAGCATCCAGATGATGTTGCCTGTACGACATTGCTCCGTCACCGATACAATGAATTGATTTACGTAATTCCGCATAATTGGATAAGAACTGTGCTTCTGCCAGTTCGGGATATTTGGCAATGTCCTCTTCACTAAGAATGGTTTTCGAATCGACAGTAAGCCAATCGCTACATCCACAGCACAAGCTCAATGCCAATACCATATATATGATAGATTTTACTTTCATAACCTGTTAGAATTTAAGATTTATACCTACATTAAATGACATGATTTGCGGATAGCTGGCAAACGAATACTGACTTTCAAGCTGTTCCGGATCAAAGAATTTCTGTGAGGAAAAGGTCAGGCAGTTATAAAGATTCGCATAAATCCTCAACTGTTTGATATTAGCCTTCTGGGTAATTCGTTGTGGCAAAGTATATCCCAATTCCACATTTTTCAGACGAATGTAACTTCCATTCCACATCCAAAAATTAGAACTTAGACGATTGATCGTTACTGATGTAAAATCTCGGACTGCCGGAAAATACCCGGGTATCCATTCAGAATTCGGATCAGTATAATCGGCACGATGCCAACGATCGCCAAAATATTCCCAAGTGTTCAAGTTAGTAGCTCCTTCCTGGAAAGCATCCATATCGAAAGCACCGATCTGGAAGTCCGACAATGCCCCTCCCTGCCAGAACATGGAGAAATCAACTCCCTTCCAGGAAAGTCCCAGATTAATACCATATACCAACTCCGGATAAGCATTTCTTCCGATAGGACGTTGATCATAATTGTCAATATAGCCATCGCCATTCCAGTCTTCATACTTTAAGTCACCCGGCAATATGGCACTGTTATTATTCGAATTATTATGCATGGGTGCATTGGCTATTTCTCCATACGACTGATAACGTCCAATACAGTTATATCCCCAACGTACGTTATTCCAATGTCCTTCAGTGTTCCATTTCCATTCGTCATAACCGCTTGTAAATCTTCCGTGCTCAATGTTCCCTTTCCGGGTTCTGGACCACGACATGTTTCCTCCGACAAAATAGTTGACTTCTCCTATTTTATATTGATGATTCAATGAGAACTCAAAACCGCGGGTGTTGTCATGGTCTAAGTTATACCAAGTAGCCAATGCTCCTGCATTATCATTGGCCTTTTGTGCCGGAAGTCCCTTACGCTGACGATAGAACACATCTGCCGATCCGCTAAGCAAGCCATTCCACAACTTAAAATCAACACCCGCATTTATCATTGACGAGGTAGCCCATGTAAAATCCGGATTAGGATTCAAGGTGGGATTTAATCCATAAATGGTGCGGTCACCAAAATTCATCGGAGTACCCGGATATTGATATCCGCTTTGAAAATAGTATTGCTCATTATTAGCATAATATTGACTGGCAGCCGACAAGTCACCCAATTCTCCCCAGGAGGCACGAATTTTAAACTCATTCAAAACTTTCTTCAACGGGTTCATAAACTCTTCGTTTGTCAGCATCCATCCTACAGAGGCAGAGGGAAAGAAACCCCACTTATCGGCAAAATACTGGGCACCATCATATCGGAAGTTGAAATCGACAAAATACTTGGAACGATAATCATAAGAGAAACGACCGATGAAAGAAGCCGTCCTGTATTTACGGAAAACTTCACTATTTGTCACTTGTTTATTGGCAATTCCACCCGCCATCATATCCAACACAGTAGAAGGAAATTCTCCACGAGACGTAACAGTAGAACGGTTTTCCGCATCCGAGAATTCAAAGACCAGTCCGCTGTTTATATTATGATTCCCGAACGAGCGGATATAATTGATAAAACCTTGTCCGGTTATATTATAGGAAAAACCATCTTCCAAACTCAAACTTGCTTTATTGGCATTAGAGGCGGAAGCACTCTCATAATATTCCTGCGCATCCTCCCGATAGCCCATATAAACGATATTCATATTCCAGTTCTTATTCCACGAATCAGATTGCGTATATCCCATTGTAGCCTTCAAAGAAAGCCCCTCTACAAAGGGAACCTTATACTCTAAAGAAAAATCCACATTCAGATTCTTGGCTATTTTCTTGGAATATCCGGATGCCTCTTTATCCGCCAATGCCATCGGATTCACCGTACCTTCCCCACCAAATGCATAATAGTCGTCATGCCCCGGCCACTTTACCGGAATATTCGGAGCCATATCTTTCATTTTGCGGGCTATCTCATACGAAGCGGATCTCGGATAATTCAGACTGTTAATGACAGCTCCCACTCCGACAGATAACTTCAAGTTTTTCAGTATATCCGCATCCAAATTACTACGGAAATTGAAACGATTCTTATCAGTAGAATTTGTTGACCAAATACCTCCCTGATATAAATAGCCGGCTGAAATAAAATAACTGACTTTATCTGTGCCTCCCGAAATATTGATATTGGACTGGGTGATGGGAGCGTTCTTTATCATTTCCTCATACCAATTGGTATTATAAGCATAGTCACGCGTAGCCATATCAGCGGGAGTAATTACCGCGTTCTTATCATTAATCAATTTCATATTAGCATAATATTCACCAACTAATGTCTGCCACAGCGGGGTTGATGCAGGCTGTGGATAGTTATGAGGCATTTGCAATCCGAAGCGCGTATTGATATCCAATGTCGTCGGTTTGTTTTTTCCTCCTCTTTTAGTCGTTACAAGAATAACTCCATTTGCTCCCTGCATCCCATAAACAGCGGCAGCCGATGCATCTTTCAATACGGAAACGGATTCAATTTCGGAAGGATCGATATCACTGTAATTTCTTCCCGGAATACCATCTACTACCACCAAAGCAGAACCAAAACCGCGAATTTTCAAATCGGCACCATCTGAACCCGGTTCAGCACTAGTCTGACGGGAAAAGACTCCGGACACACGCCCTGTCAACGCATTCTCCAGATTGGGGACTGTGGACTTAACTAATTCCTGATTGTTTATAGTCGAGACGGAACTGATTAATTTCTCACGTGTACGGGTCGTATATCCTACCACAACCACTTCATCAATTGTTTTTGTATCTTCAACTAACACCACTTCTGACAGCTTATTCATTTCTTTTGCCGAATAAGTCACAGGAGCGAAACCTATATAGGAGAAAATAATCTTCGAATCATCCGAAGGCACATGAATGGAATAAGCTCCATTAAGATCACTGACGGTCCCGATATTAGTACCTTGCACTACAATACTAACTCCGGGCAACGGTTCACGAGACTGGTCGAATACCACTCCTTTTACAATAGAGCTTTGACCTTCTTTCTTCGTTTTTTCCTGCAATACTTTCTTTTTAATAGTTATCTGTTTTTTATTAATGCTATAGGCAAGCTCCATGTTAGCAAAAACTTTATCCAGAATTTGCTCTACTGTCATGTTTTTGAAACGTGCAGGAACCTTCACATCCTTATCTATCAATACGTCATAGTAGAAAAAGACATAATCACTCTTTTCTTCTATCTTCTTAAAAAGTTCCATTAGTCCCAACTCTTTATAGTCCAAAGTAATTGTTTTCTTCTGGGCATACAATTCAGTAGGAAAAGCGGATAGCAGAAACACACCCAATGCTAGAAAAAAGCATATAAAGGGCCTTCTCACACTTAGGCAAGTGTGATTCTTTTTTTGATGTTTTTCATTCATCTGTTTAAGAATTAAAATTATACTTCAATATTTTAAGGCTATTCTATTACGAATAAAACTGACTGGTATCCTTTCTCTCTCAAAAGGATAAATTAGAGTATGGTTTTTCACATATTAATCATAGGCTATTTTTTCTTTATTGTTACTTTATAAACATTGTTTTCCTTACTTATTATCACAGGAGCCGTTTCTGTGATAGTATTCAATATCTGTTCGATCGTATCGTCCAAATTCAGTTTTCCGCTACAAGTGATTTGTTGTTGTTTATCATAATCAATCCTTACGTTATAGTATCTGGACAGTTGTTTGAGTATTCCGCCAAGCTTTGTGTTTTTAAACGATAATCGTCCCTCCTTCCACGACACATAATCCTCCACATTCACTTTATCTACCACATATTTATCAGTGGATTGCCTGAACCGGTCATTGGGTAAAATACGTACAGATTCTCCATTAGATGCTGTTACCTCCACTTTACCTGTAACCAGCACAACACTTTTCTCTACATCTTCCCGATAAGCCGAAACATTGAAAGAAGTCCCCAACACTTTTACTCCCATATCCGACGTCTTAATAATAAAAGGTTTCTCCGGATTAGGAGTCACGTCAATATATATTTCTCCATCTACATATATTTCACGCTTCTTATCCTCAAAATGTGTTGGATATAGAAGCACCGTTCCTGCATTCGCCCATATTTTCGTACCATCGCAAAGAGTGACACGGGCACGTTTGCCATACGAAACAACTAATTTATTAAATTCCCCTTCACCAGCATCTGTCGCCATTTGATCGTAAGCCAAATCCGGATTACCTTCAAAAGTTTCTTTCAACTGATCGTCAACAAAAAGCTGCGTTTTACCACTCATAAACACAGAGTCATTCACTTGCAACAAAGCTAGATAATCAATTGCCGGAGCACTTTTCCAAATAACCTCTACCAAAACAAACAGGATAAGAATAGCTGCCGCAACTGAAGCGCTCCACCATCTCATCTTATACAATCGATGTTTACGTTGAGACATTTTCCGATTTTGAATGGCTTGTTCCAGTTTCAAACAAGCATTATCCACTTCTTTTGGGGGTAAAACCGGCTTTTCCCACTTTAACGCCGCCAGTCTCTCCATCGCTTCTTTTAAATACGGCTCACGATCGGGACAATCGGCAATGATTTTTCGATAATAATCTCCTTCTCCGGAATAATACCAGAAAAGAAATAAATCATCGTTCAAAAAATCAGCTGTAGTATATGATGAATATTCTTTCATTATTTATTTCAATTAAAGACCTGTTTACTATATATACGAGCTTCGTATGCCTTTCATCTCCTTTTTTCCTCAAAAAAATAAATAAAAAAGCAGAGAGGTATAGGTTTACGCTCCCCGCCTTCCGTATACAATACTCTTTTTCAATTATTTAAAGACAGAAACGCCATGCAGGTATAAGATAAGAAAAAACAGAAAATAATCTTTTGAATCCAGTTTTCTTAATTTCTCCATCGCTTTAAAGACTTGTCCGCGCACCGTTTGAATTTTCATATCCAGCATTACCGCAATCTCTTCATAAGGCATTTCCTCTATAAAATGTAAATAGACTATTTCCCGCTGATGATCTGTCAGCAAATCAAGAATTCTATTCACTCTTTTTTTCAGTAATAAGTCTTCTTCATCAGAAATAAAGTTTTCTTCAACGGATACGGATAATTTAAAACTCCTTTCCTCTTCTTCTATAGAAGATGTATCTTTCTTTGTACGCTCCCAATCAATCAGCTGATTCCTAACCGAACGCAACAAATAAAATTTTATTTTCTTCTCATCAATACACAGGCGCTCATTGAAATACAATTTTAGATATACTTCTTGAATTGCATCTTTCACATCTTCGGTATTGAACCCCAAACTCACTCCATAAGCATACAAATCTTGATAGTAGAATTTGTAAAGTGCAATAAATTGCATATCCCCTTCCTGAACAGATTGATGATTTGATTCCCAGAACTTCATTTTGATATTTTCGATATTTTCAGCAGTTCATTAAACTTTCAATTAACAGATTGGCACAAAGATAATAAGCTTTCGGACTTTATTCGTTCATTATTTAAAAAACTTGCCAGGTTCCCTGCCACTTTAACTGGTATCTTCTTTTTCCATACAAAAATGAATCAGGTAATTGATGTAACGCATCGCCAAAAGTTCTCCATCAAGATACTATCTTTATTTCTTTCACTGCCTAATATAATTAATCTCACTGCCTATTTTTACTTCGTTTGACTATAGTTACCCTTACGTATGACTATAGTTATACGCAAGGGAGACTATAGTTATTCTTGCGTATAACTATAGTGAAACGAAGTAATACTAACGAACGAAGTAAATCCGAATAGGCAAGCAATTATAAAAAAATGGCTAAATGAACAATTCTCCATAACAGTACATTCTCACTATAGCTACATTCGGTTTATAGCCGTACTCAAAACAGCTTCCCCTACCCAAACTTTTCATTTACCAATTATATTATTGGGAACTTTGAGCTTTAACTAAAATTATTACGGAAAAATTTCTTTAATCAGGATTATCGTTGTAATTTTGTCGCGCTAAAAGATAAAACAAATTATCAACTTTTTAAATATATAGTATTATGTCAAAAGTAACCGTAGTAGGCGCAGGTAACGTAGGTGCTACATGTGCAAATGTACTTGCTTTTAATGAAGTAGCAGACGAAGTAGTAATGCTGGACGTTAAAGAAGGCGTTTCAGAAGGTAAAGCAATGGATATGATGCAGACAGCTCAATTGTTGGGTTTCGACACTACATTGGTAGGCTGCACGAACGACTATGCTCAAACTGCTAACTCTGACGTTGTTGTGATTACTTCAGGTATTCCTCGTAAACCGGGTATGACTCGTGAAGAACTGATCGGTG
Source organism: Bacteroides sp. AF32-8BH (assembly GCF_003435205.1). Taxonomy (NCBI): domain Bacteria; kingdom Pseudomonadati; phylum Bacteroidota; class Bacteroidia; order Bacteroidales; family Bacteroidaceae; genus Bacteroides; species Bacteroides sp. AF32-8BH. Next base: position 137,201 of record NZ_QVLZ01000010.1, read on the forward strand.
TGAACGCTGGTATCGTTAAATCGGTAGCAGAAAACCTGTTGAAATATTCTCCTAACGCTATCATCGTTGTTATCTCCAACCCAATGGATACAATGACTTATTTGGCATTGAAAGCTCTGGGCTTGCCGAAAAACCGTGTTATCGGTATGGGTGGTGCTCTGGATAGCTCTCGTTTCAAATATTTCTTGTCTCAAGCTATCGGTTGCAACGCTAACGAAGTAGAAGGTATGGTTATCGGTGGTCACGGTGATACTACGATGATTCCTTTGACTCGTTTCGCTACTTACAAAGGTATGCCTGTAGCTAATTTCATCTCTGCAGAGAAATTGGAAGAAGTTGCTGCTGCTACTATGGTAGGTGGTGCTACGCTGACTAAATTGCTAGGTACTTCTGCATGGTATGCACCGGGTGCAGCAGGAGCATTCGTAGTTGAATCTATCCTTCACGACCAAAAGAAGATGGTTCCTTGTTCTGTATTATTGGAAGGTGAATACGGCGAATCAGATCTTTGCATCGGTGTTCCTGTAATCCTTGGCAAGAATGGTATCGAAAAGATCGTTGAACTGAACCTGAACGAAGACGAAAAAGCTAAGTTCGCAGCTAGCGCAAAAGCTGTTCACGGAACTAACGCTGCTTTGAAAGAAGTAGGTGCTCTGTAATTAAAATCCCCTTACTTTATATATCAAGAAAGGCTGTTCCCCGCCATGAGGAATAGCCTTCTTTCTTTTCAACAGAATCCATCCCCACTATATTTCTAAAAAAAGCTAATTCGTTTTGAGTTCTCACAGAAAGCACATACATTTGCATCGTTGTTTATGCAATTATTGTTTAAGTAAACAAGTACAAAAAAACAGACTACTTTAATAAACAAATTGCATAAGAACAGGGTTATTTAAAATAGAAGTACCACCTTATTAATATGCAAGATGCGATGAAAAAAGTTTTTCTTCTGACATTTCTGTTAAGTTTCACTTTTACAGTAAAAGCGCAGAGCTTTCTAAGTCTGGATAGTTGCCGCGCATTAGCTCTTGCCAACAACAAAGATTTGTTGATAAGCAATGAAAAAATAAGTGCGGCTCATTATCAACGGAAAGCTGCATTTACAAATTATTTGCCTAATTTCTCGGCAACGGGAGCTTACATGAGGAACCAGAAAGAGTTTTCATTATTAAACAATGACCAGAAAGCCGCGCTTTCAGGGTTAGGAACGAATCTGGCTGGCCCCATCCAACAAGCTGCAACCGAGATTGCAACAGCACATCCTGACTTGGCACCACTTATTTCTTCCTTAAGTGGAAAATTAGGAGCGGTGCTGCCCGCCCTCGATCAAGCGGGAAACTCTTTAGTGGATGCACTCCGTACAGACACCCGAAATGTCTATGCAGGTGCCATTACATTGACACAACCTTTATACTTGGGCGGGAAAATCCGGGCGTACAACAAAATAACAAAGTATGCCGAAGAGTTGGCTCAAGAACAACATCACGGCGGTATGCAGGAAGTAATCATGAGTACGGACCAAGCCTATTGGCAAGTCATTTCACTGGTTAATAAGAAGAAGTTGGCGGAAGGTTATCTAAAGCTTCTGCAACAGCTGGACAGCGATGTAGAGAAAATGATTAATGAAGGAGTAGCCACCAAAGCGGATGGTTTGTCTGTACGCGTCAAGGTAAATGAAGCCGAAATGACACTGACTAAAGTGGAAGACGGATTGAGTCTTGCGCGAATGTTGCTGTGTCAACTATGTGGTATTGATCTTAGTTCTCCCATCACACTGGCAGACGAAAATATGGAAGACATTCCATTACTGACAACGGACCCTCATTTCGATCTATCCACCGCTTATGAGAATCGTCCGGAGATACGTAGCCTCGAATTGGCAACGCAGATTTATAAACAGAAAGTAAATGTAACCCGTGCGGAGCATCTTCCATCCATCGCATTGATGGGGAATTATATGGTAACCAATCCCTCTGTTTTCAACAGCTTTGAAAACAAGTTCAAAGGTATGTGGAATGTGGGAGTTATGGTACAGATACCTATATGGCACTGGGGAGAAGGTATTTATAAAACCAGAGCGGCAAAAGCCGAAGCTCGTATTGCACAGTACCAACTTCAGGATGCTCGTGAAAAAATAGAGTTGCAGGTCAATCAGGCTGCATTCAAGGTAAAAGAAGCTGGTAAGAAACTGGTAATGTCTTCTAAAAACATGGAAAAAGCGGAAGAAAATCTACGCTATGCAACACTTGGTTTTAAAGAAGGAGTGATTGCCACCAGCAATGTTCTTGAAGCACAAACAGCATGGTTGTCTGCTCATTCAGAAAAGATTGACGCGCAAATAGATGTGAAGCTAACGGAAATCTATCTGAAGAAGTCTTTGGGAACGCTGAAATAAATAAGATTCGGAAAAATAAAGTTAAGAACCCAATCAGAAACAACCCAATCTCTAACCAACTCACAATCTATAAATCACAATCCATAAATCATAATTCATAAATCATATGGCACCTATAAAATCACAAAACAGCAATATGCTTCTTGCATTCCTTACTCTGTTGGGAGTTATTGCAATCGTTGCAGTCGTCGGTTTCTTCATGCTCCGCAAGGGTCCTGAAATTATACAGGGACAGGCTGAAGTTACCGAATATCGCGTTTCAAGTAAAGTTCCGGGACGTATACTGGAATTTCGCGTGAAAGAAGGCCAAAGTGTCAATGCCGGGGATACGCTGGCCATTTTGGAAGCTCCTGACGTGGTAGCAAAAATGGAACAGGCACGTGCTGCTGAAGCTGCCGCACAGGCACAAAACGCAAAAGCAATCAAAGGCGTGCGTGAGGAACAAATCCAGGCGGCATACGAAATGTGGCAAAAAGCCCAGGCAGGCGTTACCATTGCCGAGAAATCATATCAACGCATCAAGAATCTCTACGAACAGGGAGTGATGCCTGCACAGAAGCTGGATGAAGTGACTGCGCAACGGGACGCAAGTATTGCAACAGAGAAAGCTGCCAAAGCACAATATACCATGGCGAAGAATGGAGCGGAACGTGAAGATAAGATGGCTGCGGAAGCTTTGGTAAACCGGGCGAAAGGAGCTGTTGCCGAAGTTGAATCGTATATTAAGGAGACTTATCTCATTGCTCCGGCTGCCGGGGAAGTTTCTGAAATATTCCCGAAGGTAGGCGAATTGGTTGGTACCGGTGCTCCTATCATGAATATTGCTGAACTCAACGATATGTGGGTAACATTCAATGTACGCGAAGATTTGCTCAAGAACCTGACGATGGGGTCGGAGTTCGAAGCTATCATTCCTGCTCTGGATAATAAAAAGATCCAGCTCAAAGTATATTATCTGAAAGACTTAGGCACTTATGCTGCCTGGAAAGCAACCAAAACGACCGGACAATTTGATCTGAAAACATTCGAGGTGAAAGCTTCTCCGGTAGAGAAAGTGGAAAATCTCCGTCCGGGTATGTCTGTTATCATTGACAAGTAACCATGAAAGAGAGAGAAAAGAAATATATAGCTTTGTGGCAGGTTATGCAAAGAGAGTGCCGGCGATTGGTATCACGCCCGCTCTATCTCTTCTGTATGGTCATTGCCCCGCTGTTTTGTTATATATTCTTCACCACTTTAATGGATTCGGGGCTTCCCAAGGATCTTCCTGCGGGAGTGGTGGACATGGATGATTCGTCTACTTCCCGTAATATTGTCCGCAATCTGGATGCTTTTTCGCAGACAGGGGTTGTAGCTCATTACAGCAATGTAACAGATGCGCGTATTGCCATGCAGGAGGGAAAAATCTACGGGTTCTTCTATCTCCCCAAGGGTTTATCGGCAGAGGCACAAAGCCAACGGCAGCCAACGATCTCTTTCTATACCAATTACTCATACCTGATTGCAGGCTCTCTATTGTTCAGGGATATGAAAATGATGGGAGAACTCACCTCCGGAGCTGCAGCCCGGACGATGCTGTATGCCAAAGGTGCGACAGAGAATCAGGCTATGGCTTATCTGCAACCGATCGTAATTGATACACACCCACTAAATAATCCGTGGCTGAACTATTCGGTATACTTATGTAATACACTGATACCGGGAGTACTCATGCTATTAATATTTATGGTTACCGTTTATTCAATCGGTGTGGAACTCAAGGATCGCACTGCCCGCGAATGGCTACGAATGAGTAACAACTCCATTTACATTGCATTGGCAGGAAAACTGCTTCCCCACACAATAGTCTTTTTCATTATGGGTATATTTTATAATGTATACCTGTATGGATTTCTGCATTTTCCTTGCAACAGCGGCATATTCCCGATGATATTCGCCACACTGTGTCTCGTACTAGCATCTCAATGTTGTGGTATTGTTATGATAGGAACTCTGCCGACTCTACGACTCGGATTAAGTTTTGCTTCCCTGTGGGGAGTCATATCGTTCTCCATTTCCGGTTTTTCATTCCCGGTCATGGCTATGCATCCTGTTCTACAGGCTTTGAGTAATCTATTCCCGTTGCGGCATTATTTCCTGATTTACGTCGATCAAGCACTCAACGGATATAGTATGGCTTACTCATGGACCAACTATATGGCACTATTAATATTTATGATGCTCCCCTTCTTTGTGGTTCATCGCCTGAAGGAAGCATTGGTTTACTATAAATATATACCCTAAATGAAAGATATAAAATTAAAAGACAAGATAGCCCAAGGCATCAATGACCTGTTTTATATCTGGAAGCGGGAGTTTCAGACAACTTTCCGCGACCAGGGGGTGCTGATATTTTTCATACTCGTCCCATTAGGTTATCCGTTGTTGTATAGTTTCATTTATGACAACGAAGTAGTGCGTGAAGTTCCTGCCGTTGTTGTAGACGATTCACATTCATCTCTTAGTCGTGAATATCTCCGTAAGGTAGATGCCACACCCGATATTCAAATCGTCTCTTACTGTGCTGATATGGAAGAAGCCAAACAAATGCTAAAGAACCGGCGTGCGTATGGTATCATTTATATCCCTTCGGATTTCAGCGACAATATTGCCAAAGGAAAACAGACACAAGTCAGTATCTATTGCGACATGAGCGGATTGTTATACTATAAATCGATGCTTCTTGCCAACACTGCCGTTTCTCTGGATATGAACAAGGATATCAAAATTGCACGTAGCGGAAACACGACCGACCGTCAGGATGAAATCACTGCTTATCCGATAGAATATGAAGAAATCTCCATCTTCAACCCCACTGCCGGGTTCGCCGCTTTCCTGATTCCTGCTGTATTGGTATTGATTATCCAACAGACATTATTGCTCGGCATCGGTCTCGCTGCAGGAACTGCTCGTGAGAACAACAGATTTAAGGATCTTGTACCTATTAATCGTCACTATAACGGGACGTTACGAATTGTATTAGGAAAAGGATTGAGTTATTTCCTAGTTTATATATTGGTAGCTTTCTACGTACTTTATGTCGTTCCAAGATTGTTTAGCCTCAACCAAATTGGGCAACCCAGTTCATTAATATTATTCGTTGTCCCCTATCTTGCGGCTTGTATCTTCTTTGCGATGACAGCTTCTATTGCCATTCGCAATCGGGAAACGTGTATGCTGATTTTTGTATTCACATCAGTCCCCCTGTTATTTATTTCAGGAATTTCCTGGCCGGGAGCAGCTATTCCTCCGTTTTGGAAGTATGTATCCTACATCTTCCCCTCAACGTTTGGAATTAACGGCTTTGTAAAAATCAACAATATGGGAGCCACTCTTAGTGAAGTAGCTTTTGAATATAAGGCTTTGTGGTTGCAAGCCGGCATTTATTTCCTGACCACCTGTTGGGTATACCGCTGGCAAATACTGATGAGTCGCAAACATGCAATAGAGAGATACAAAGAATTAAAAGAGAAAGCAAACTTATCCAAGCAGATAAGTGATTAATGAGTAAGAATTACAAGAGAGAGAATTAACGGTGTATCCTTTCAATGGGATATGCCGTTTTTTTCAAATAAGAACATGAAAATCCCCCGTTCCAAGAGAGTATAGAACGAGGGATTTTAGAGATATTATAAAGAGAGTATAATAAGTTTAGAACTTGTAACCTACACCGATAGAGAAGTTCATGTTCTTCGGTGCACCGTCACCATCAGCCAATTTAGCCAAACCAAATTCTCCTGATAAGTCAATAAAGAATTTATTAATTTCATAAGCAACGCCTACACCGAGACCTGCATCAAATCTTTTTGCTCCAAATTGATCATCACCGTCACCAAAGAAATCAATTTTTTCATCACCAATTTTACACTTACCAGCAATACCAAATGCAAAATAAGGACCAGCTTTCACTACAATATTCTGGTTATCAGCAATTGCAAATCTTGCAGCAGCCAATACCGGAATCTCCAAATACATTGGATTCATTTTCACTTCATCCTGTTTAGCACCTTTTTGAGTGAACATCAACGAAGGTTGAATAGACCACATATCAGAGAACTGATATTCCATGCCAACGCCTACATTGAATCCAATCCTCATGTCAGTATCCATATCCCCAGTAAAGTTACTCATGTTCATACCAACTTTGGCATTCCAAGAAATCTGAGAATAAGAAACGATAGAAACAAGTGCAAATAGCACAAAAATCAAACCTTTTTTCATATCATTCATTTTTTAGTTTGCCTTCCTCTTCCCTTTGGTTGGCATTGTTAGTTAATAGTTCTGTTTGAAGTGTGGGGAATTATTCGCAACCGATTAAAGTATTGAAACACACCCTTCCGTATTTAACGTATGTTTTGTAGCCGCAAATATATTTCATTTATTTTATATAAAAAAATCCTTGATAGTCTATTTTTTGCATAAAGGTTATTAAAGAGTGACTATATAGAAAAAAATAATGTTCATCCGGTCTTTTTTTATGCTTAAATAATTTCCGAATAACAATGCAATTAAAATATTCTTGCAAGATTTATACATTTACAATTATTAACCGACTAGCTATTGCTCATTTACGAAATATTCGTAGATTTGCGAAGTATTCGTAATTAAACAACATCTCCATGGAAAAGTTAACTATACAAGAAGAAGAAGTAATGATCTACATTTGGGAGTTACAATGCTGTTTCGTAAAAGACATTGTTGCAAAGTATACGCAACCGGCACCTCCTTATACCACAGTAGCATCTATCGTAAAGAATCTCGAGCGGAAAGGATATGTCACACCGAAACGTGTGGGTAATACCTACCAATATACTCCTGCCATTCGCGAAAATGAATATAAACGCCATTTTATGAGTGGCGTAGTTCGTAACTACTTTGAGAACTCTTACAAAGAAATGGTTTCTTTCTTTGCCAAAGACCAGAAAATTTCGACCGATGATCTCAAAGATATTATCGAACTCATTGAAAAAGGAAAAGAAAATTAATAGAAAACATTCATCACCATGACTCCGGAACTAGCTTATTTTCTAAAGATAAATGTAGCGATAGCTCTGTTCTATGCATTCTATCGGTTGTTTTTCCATAAAGACACCTTCTTCCATTGGCGTAGGATGGCTTTGCTATGTTTCTTTGCCATCTCCATGCTTTATCCTTTACTGAATATTCAGGGATGGATAAAAGCTCACGAACCAATGGTGGCAATGGCAGATCTTTATGCAACCATCATCCTTCCGGAGCAAGTAGTTACTCCTTTACAAGAGCCTGCAATGAACTGGCAAGAGTTTATCATGCAGCTCGCGAAAGTTATCTATTGGAGCGGAATGTTATTACTAGCCACACGTTTCTTTGTACAACTGGGCAGCATCATCCGGTTACACTTCCAATGCTCAAAAAGCAAGATACAAGGAGTACGCGTACATCTATTAAAGAAAAAAACCGGCCCTTTTTCTTTCTTCCACTGGATATTCATACACCCACAATCACATACGGAATCTGAAATCAGTGAAATTATTACTCATGAAGAGACCCACGCCCGTCAATACCATTCGGTAGACGTGCTTATCAGCGAGATAATGTGTATCTTTTGCTGGTTCAATCCATTTATCTGGCTGATGAAACGGGAAGTCAGAAGAAACCTCGAATACATGGCAGATCACCGTGTATTAGAGACGGGGCATGATAGTAAATCATACCAGTACCATTTGTTGGGACTGGCACATCACAAGGCTGCAGCAAATTTATCAAATAGTTTCAATGTTTTACCACTCAAAAATCGTATTAAAATGATGAATAAACGAAGAACGAAAGAAATAGGAAGGACAAAATATCTGATGTTTCTTCCCTTGGCTGCTATCTTAATGATTGTCAGTAACATCGAAATGGTAGCACGTACCACTGAAAAATTTGCCAAAGAAATGATGGGACAAGCAACAAAAGAAGTTGCCATGCAAGCTGAAACTACGGATATTCCGGAACTTCCTACAGAAGATATTCAAGGAACTACACTTCCACGGGATAAGCAAGAAAAGGAAATGGTGGAAACTCAAATCAAAAGTGTACCAGATTCCGTTGTCTTCCAGGTTGTAGAAGAAATGCCGGATTTTCCGGGAGGAGTACAGGCACTGATGGACTACTTATCGAAGAACGTCAGATATCCGGCTGAAGCACATGCAATCGGTGCACAAGGACGTGTGATTGTAAGCTTTACTGTCAAAAAGGACGGAAGCATAGCCGATACGAAAGTGGAGCGAAGTGTCAATCCGTATCTCGACAAGGAAGCCATGCGTGTAATTGCCGCCATGCCCAAATGGAAACCCGGCAAACAAAGGGGGGAAGCAGTGAACGTGAAATTTACAGTTCCTGTTGCTTTCCGGCTATCCGGTCCTGAACTTCCCAAAGCAGAAGAAGTAAAGCAGTCCGACATGGATGAAGTAGTGGTGGTGGGCTATGCTGCAAAAGATGATCCAACTCCAGAGGGAGGCAGTGTAAAAGGAGAAAATGAAGACGAAGTATTCACCATGGTAGAAGTAATGCCTAAATTTCCGGGAGGACAAGCCGGTCTGTTCCAATATCTGGCTAGAAGTATCAAATATCCCGTCATCGCTCAAAAAAGTAAGGAGCAAGGCAGAGTCATCATACAGATGGTTATTAGTAAAGACGGAAGTTTGTCGAATATCAAAGTCTTACGCAGTGTATCTCCGTCACTGGATGCAGAAGCCGTACGCGTAGTGGGTAATATGCCTAAATGGGAACCAGGAATGCAAAAAGGACAACCTGTTTCTGTCAAGTATACCATTCCTATCGTATTCAGGTTACAGTAATTTCTCTCTCCGGTGCCGCCCCCTTTCCTCATCGGTGAGGAACGGGGCGTTCATCGGTGGGAAACACCTTTCTCCCCGGAGCCGGATATATCCTTCTCCAGTACAAAAAAATCATTTCTTTTTTAGTTTTTTACAAGGATAGTTATAAAAAGATCCTTATATTTGTTCGTGTAATAAAACATTATTCACATGAAAAGATTCGTATGGATTATCGGTTTGATATTCTGCATAACCTGCACCATACAAGCCAAAGACAGAGTGATCGAGCGTCCTCCTTTTCTTGCATGGAGTTCCAATAGTATTGAGGTCGATAAAATTGTCATGAGTGATACAGTGACAACAGTGTATATAAAGGCTTTCTATCATCCTAAATATTGGATAAAAATAGCTACGGGCAGTTTCCTGAAAGACAACAATGGAATGCTTTATCCCATTCGAAGAGGAGTTGGAATCACATTAGATAAAGAGTTCTGGATGCCGGAATCAGGAGAAGCGGAATTCCAATTACAATTTCCTCCCATACCCGAAAATGTAACCAGTCTGGACTTCTCGGAAGGGGATTTTGACGGAGCATATAAGATATGGGGCATACAACTGGATAAGGACGCATTCTATAAACAGAAACTTCCCAAAGAAGCAGTCGTGCACAAAATAAATAAGAAAGCGATATTGCCGACTCCTAAGTTAGTCTATGGAACTGCCACCCTTAAAGGAAAAATACTAGACTATCAAAAAGAGATGATAAAGCAAGTGAAGATGCACATAGAAAGTCCTGCACTGAATATCCACAACGAACAGAATATCATAAAAATCAAGGAGGACGGCACTTTCCTGGCGGAAGTAAAGGTTGCATCTGTCACAAGCGTAGCATTGGAATTTCCTTTTGGTTGGATTGAATGTCTGATAGCTCCCAATGAAGAGACATCACTCATTATAAATACAAAGGAACTTTGCCGCAGACAAGCACATCTACAAAGAAAAGATAAAACGTATGGAGAGCCTGTATACTTCAATGGTTATCTGGCTAGCCTACAACAAGAATTAGCTTCAGTAGATATAGATATTGTATTAAAAAGCGTTTATTACATGGATATGTACAATGACATTGTCGGGAAAAGTGCAGATGAATATAAAGCTTATGTACTTGAGCGCCTTCCATCCGTTCGAAAAGAAATTGCGCAATCCCCATACAGCAATGCGTGCAAAGAGCTATTAAATATCCTGGTAGATCTGGAAGCGACTGGCAAAATCGCCATGACAGAGAGAGAACTAAAATCTGCATATATTGCTGTTAACAAACTGAATAGAGAACAGACAGACGATTATTTTTATAATACCCACATCGATACTCCCAAAGGCTACTATGACATACTGAAGGAATTCAGTTCTATCAACACTCTTAAAGCTTTATACGGCAAATATTACGCGTCAACGATATATTTAATAAACTTTCTGCCGAATTCTTTAGATGTACTTAAAGAGACACTAAGAACGGGACAGGGACCTCTATTCGATAACATTAAATTTAATAAGCTATATCAATCCATTAAGGATTTTACCCCGTTAACAGCAGAACAGAATGTTGAATTAAAGACTTTTTCTTCCCCGGTATATGCAGAGATGCTTACTCAAGTTAACAAAGAGATAATAAAAAAGATAGAATTAAACAAAAGAAAGACAGGCTTCACTGTTAACGAGACTGGACAAGTCTCCAATGAAGATTTATTCCCATCCATTATCTCTAAATTCCGGGGACACACACTGTTAGTTGATTTTTGGGCAACATGGTGTGGCCCTTGTCGCACAGCTAATAAAGCCATCACCCCAATGAAAGAGGAATTAAAAGACAAGGATATTATCTACCTCTACATCACAGGCGAAACTTCCCCCAAAGGTACCTGGGAGAACATGATTACCGATATTCATGGTGAGCATTTCCGTGTGACAAATGAGCAATGGAGCTTTCTAATGTCCAACTTCAATATCCGAGGAGTTCCCACTTATTTTGTTGTTGATCCGGAGGGTAATATCACCTTCAAACAAACTGGATTTCCCGGAGTAGACACCATGAAAAAAGAACTCATGAAAGCTTTGAATAAATAATTCAAACGTAAAAAATAGATCAAGCAGAAATCGTTGTTGATATACGCCATAAATAAATGCAAGACCCCTGATTGATATAGAAAAAATAGTGACGGTATATGCTTAGGATAGTGACGGTATCGTTGTCATATACCGTCACTATTTATATTGGATAGCGTCACTATTTTGTAGAAGAGAATCCGCCAACAACGGATTCTATATGATCCTAATAAATAAACGAGCCTCCATAGTCTTTGAAAAGACTACAGAGGCTCGCTCTATATCCTATGGATAACTTACTGCAAAGCTATCCAACTCCAGATTCCATTTATTTATGCATTTCCACGATTTGAGTCGGAGCCATCTCTACATTCCGGCGATCTACCTGACGAACAACACTGGCAGCCAGGGATAAGAAAGCGCGTCCGGTCACGGAGTCTTCATCCAACGCAACGGGAGTACCATTATCTCCTCCTTCACAGATGCTTTGCACGATAGGAATCTGCCCCAACAAAGGAACATTCATTTCTTCAGCCAGTTTCTTGGCACCTTCTTTACCAAAGATATAGTATTTATTCTCGGGTAGTTCAGCGGGAGTAAACCAAGCCATATTCTCAACCAAACCGAGAATAGGTACATTTACCTTATCGTTGGTGAACATATTGATTCCCTTACGGGCATCTGCCAAAGCAACCGCTTGCGGAGTGCTGACAACAATCGCTCCTGTCATGGCTAATGTTTGAACAACCGTCAAATGAATGTCACTGGTTCCGGGAGGAAGGTCTATCAGGAAATAATCCAAATCTCCCCAGGCTGCATCAGCTATCAACTGTTTCAACGCATTACTTGCCATTCCGCCACGCCACAAAGTTGCCTGATCCGGATCGACAAAGAAACCGATAGACAATAATTTCACGCCATACTTCTCTACCGGAATAATCATGTCACGACCATCTATACGTTCAGCATAGGGGCGTGCATCCTCCACCTGAAACATCTTAGGCATGGAAGGACCGAAAATATCAGCATCGAGCAAGCCAACCTTATAGCCTAATTTAGCCAAAGCAACTGCCAAGTTCGCAGACACCGTAGACTTACCTACTCCACCTTTACCGGAAGATATACCGACTATATTCTTCACTTGTGGAAGGAGCTTGCCAACTTCCGGACGAGCGGCTTGCTTACTCTCTGCTGTGATTGTTACCTGCACATCAGGAGAGACATACGTATGAATAGCTGTTTCCGCAGCTTTCAACATTGATTTCATAAACGGATCAGTCGGTTTCTCAAAGATCAATGAAAAGCTGACAGTCATACCATCAATACGGAGATTATCGGCAACCATCTCCGCTTCCACCAAATTCTTTCCCGTACCGGGATAACGCACCGTTGCCAATGCATCCAATATCAATTTAGGATAGAGAGTCATTTTATTTACTATTTGACGATTTACAAATTACTATTTAAAGTCACTATTCAGATGGCTGCCGGTTCACTTTAGGGTGATTGTCCCAGCAAGCTATTTGCTTGTACTTAGACCGCTACGCTTGCTGCGGTTGTAGCTACGATAGGGATCAAGCTCTATTTCTACATCCGGCTCTTGCAGTTTACCTTCCTGCGGAAGCCGGAATTTGATATACTTTATATCTAAACCACGATCCAGCCATTGTTGTTCATAATAGGTTTTAATACCGAGAATATTATCTACCAGATCAGAATGATATAAATCTTCAGTCATAAACTCAACCGGAAGTTTGTTCGCCTCAATCATGTATTTTGTATAGGTAAACATAAAGTTGCTGTCCGTTTTCAGGTGGATAATACCATTCGGTTGCAAAAATTTGCGATACCTTTCCATAAAATAGGTAGAAGTCAGTCGCTTGGTTGCTTTCTTCATTTGCGGGTCAGAGAAGGTAAGCCATATTTCACTCACTTCGCCTTCAGCAAAAAAACGCTCGATGATTTCAATATTGGTACGCAGGAAAGCGACATTCTTCATTCCGACCTGTAATGACTCCGTTGCTCCCGTCCACATACGGGCGCCTTTTATATCCACTGCTATAAAGTTCTTTTCGGGAAACATCTTACCCAGGCCAACAGTATACTCACCACGTCCGCAACCCAACTCGAGCACAATCGGATGATCGTTTTTAAAAAACTCCTTGTGCCATTTCCCTTTCATGCCAAAAGGCACGTTATCTACCGCCGAATAAGGATATTCGAACACGTGCGGATAACTCGCCATATCGGCAAACTTTTCTAATTTATTCTTTCCCATATCAATCCTGATTAGGTCGCAAAGGTACTGATTTTGAAGCAACCGACAAAAAGAAATGGAGCACAGATTTCTCTATGCTCCATTCTTCTATAGTACCGAATGATTCGTCTTATCAAATCTCAACATTCACTTCAACGTTTACCTCTACACTTCCACCTTGTTGGGCTTTCAAATCTTCATAGAAAGCTGCACGCGAAATAGCAACATACGGTTGCAGGAAAAGAAGTCCAATACCCAAAGTGAAAATACAAAGGATAGCCCAGCCAATGAAACTTAAATCAAGCATGAACAGCTTCATCTTGTTCCCTTCCATCATAGCCATACTTTTCTCAATAGCTGCATTGTTTTTCATTTCCGGTTCATCTTTCAAGATAAAAGATGTCATTGCATAAGAATAAGACTTAATGATACCCGGTATAACCAGCAACAGTGACCACAAAATTGTATAGACAGCCTGAAGCAACATAGTTACAAAAATACGTCCATAATCCTGAAAGCCTTCGAACAAAACACCAAAATCAATGTCTTTGCCTCTACATACGCCAAGCATTACAATAGTAAAGCCGTATGCAACCGGAAGTCCAACAAACAATGAACATAATCCGCCAATCACAGGAATAGCAGATAATCCACCGGCAATTGCTGAATAAATAAGTGCAGCAACGGCTGCCATAGGCCACTTTCCTCGAAGTGCCTCACGCGCCTGCGCACGTAGTTCTGAGTTTAGTTTTAACATAGTGAATAATATTAATTGATAAATGTGTTATTTCATAATATACAATTACTCTACAATCGTCACCCAACCATGTGTATCCGGTTCGTCGCCATACTGGATTCCACGCAACTTATTGTACAATTTCGTACAGATAGGTCCCGGCTTGCCGTCTTTAGAAATCACATAAGATTTTCCATTTTCCAAATCATCGATACGCTGAATCGGGCTGATTACTGCGGCAGTACCACAAGCACCAGCTTCTTCAAATGTTTCCAGTTCTTCTTCCGGTATCGGACGGCGTTCCACTTTGATACCCATGTCTTCTGCCAACTGCATCAAGCTCTTATTGGTAATAGAAGGTAAGATAGAAGATGATTTCGGAGTGATATAAGTATTATCCTTAATACCGAAGAAGTTGGCAGCACCACATTCATCAATATATTTTTTTTCTTTTGCATCAAGGTAGAACTCGCAGGAATAGCCCAGATCATGTGCCTTCTTGTTAGCACGAAGACTGGCTGCATAGTTACCACCCACTTTATAAATACCTGTTCCATGAGGAGCGGCACGATCGAACTCACGAATGATAACGTACGGATTGGTAGAGAAACCACCTTTGAAGTACGGACCTACCGGAGTTACGAACACTACAAACATATACTCTTCAGCAGGATGTACACCTACCTGGGCACTTGTTCCGATCAACAGCGGACGGATGTAAAGAGAAGCACCAGTTTCATAAGGAGGGATAAAACGTTCATTCAGTTTTACGACTTTCAAGATTGCTTCTTTAAACCGTTCTGTCGGAAGTTCTGCCATCAGGATTCCCTGGCAAGTAGATTGCAGACGGGCAGCGTTTTCTTCCAAACGGAAAATACGTACTTTACCATCTTTTCCACGGAATGCTTTCAGTCCTTCAAAAGCTTCCTGACCATAATGTAAACAGGTTGCCGCCATGTGCAAATTAAGGTGTTCTTCACTGCTTACCTCCAGTTCTCCCCATGCACCATTACGGAAATTGATTCTCACATTGTAATCTGTCTTCATATATCCGAACGACAGATTCGCCCAGTCTATTTCTTTCATATTGTTATGTATTAGTTTATTTTCTATGCATTGAAACGCAAAAATAACTTTTATTCTTCAGATTGCCTCTTTTCTTGCAATAATTTTTCGACTTCCCGGTCGGCTTTTGTCAGTTTATCCTTGCAAAAGGCAATAATTTCATTGGCTTCTTTTATTTTCTCACTCAAAATGTCGATATCCAGTTCGTTATTATCTATCTGGCGAACGATCTTTTCAAGACGTTCCATCGCTTGGGAATATGTTTCTTTTTTTGCTGCCACGATGATTGATATTTAATGGTTAATAATGAATGTTTTTACAAATACACGTTTGACGGATAGCTACTTTTCTACTACCGATCGAACTTCTCCTTTCGATAGCCGGGTTATCAAATGCTCTCCCGGCTTCAGTGAAGAAGCATCCGTCACCGCTTTCCCATCCTTTATCGTAATACTATATCCCCGACTCAAGAGTTTATCCGGAGAAGCGTCCGCTATTCGTTGTTGCAAAAGTTCCAACCGGTGAGATTGACGGGCCACTAATGCTTTCGTCACCTGTGACAAATCTTTCTTTGCTGCCAGCAAAGAAAAACGGGCGTCCGCAAGTTTGCGATGAACAAGATTGGGAATACGGGTTTGAAGGGTTTCCAACCTCCGTCGTTCCAGATCAAGAAGCATATAAGCTCCCTGTTGAATCCGCATAGATAATTCTTCCAGATGCTCCGCGACTTCCGCCACCTGATGAATCAGGAGTTCGGCAGCAGCCGTAGGAGTTTTCACCCGGGTATGAGCCACGGAATCAAGCACTGTATCATCGCGTTCATGCCCAATACCGGTAATAATAGGTAATGGAAATTGCGCACATGCAGCTGCCAATAGATAAGTATCAAAGCCGGACAAATCGGAAGTAGCTCCACCGCCACGAATGATGACTACTACGTCAAATTCATTGATGCGGGCATTAATACGATCCAAAGCAGCCAACACGGATTCCTCCACCTGATTTCCCTGCATTAAAGCCGGAAAAAGCTCCGTATAGAAAAAGAACCTGCCCGAATTGTGCTGCAACTGATGACAGAAATCTCCATATCCGGCCGCAGTAGCCGAAGAAATGACAGCAATACGCTGGGGAAGAATCGGTATCTCAAGCTCTTTATTCAGCGTCAACACTCCCTCCTCTTCCAACTGCAATAATATTTCCCGACGGCGACGAGCCATATCTCCCAATGTATAAGCAGGATCAATATCAAGTACCGTCAGACTATAACCGTATAGCTCATGAAACTGAACTGTTACTTTCACCAACACCTTAATGCCGGAAGTAAATAGCTGCCCTGTGGTTTCCTCAAAATAAGGTTTCAACAAGCGGTAGATATTATTCCAAATCATACCGCGTGCCTTGGCTACGAGATTGTTGCTGCGAGGATCTTTCTGCACGAATTCCAGATAACAATGCCCTGTCGTATTGGAACGGACATCGCTCAACTCTGCCTGTATCCAATATTCATCGGGCAGGCATTGCTCCAGACTACGGCGCACGAGTGCATTCAGTTCTAAAAGAGAAAGCCTCTCCCCACCCTCTCCCAAAGAGGGTGAGTCAGATTGCTTCAACTTGTTTATAGCGTTTATCATACAACAGTCACCTTATTTCTTTTCCTTGGAAGAAGAGTTTAGATAAGCCTTCCACAAATCAGGAATACCATATCCATATATGTTATCCGGGAAATCGGCTCTATCCCCCGATTGACGTACCAAATCAATAATCTGCTTCGCTGTCAGCTTCGGACAAGCCTGCCACAGACAAGCTACCATACCGCACATAATCGGAGAAGAAAAAGAAGTTCCGTTGGCACGGCGAAGATTACCATCCGTTCCCATCACATCCGAATTCAGACCGACAGCCACTACATCCGGTTTCACACGTCCGTCAGCCGTATTCCCAACAGAAGAAAACGGCGCCAATTCTCCCCTTTTATTGACAGCTCCTACCGTTATTATATTCTCTGCGTCTCCCGGAGGAGTAATCTTCTTCCACGAACCTGCACCCGAATTTCCAGCGCTACAAACAACGACCATTCCTTTATCGGCTGCCTTCGCAGCTTCACGAGACATCAACGCATAATGACCATTCAAGTCACGATATCTATAATTCTTCGCAGGATCATCAAATGAGTAATATCCAAGCGATGTATTCACCAAATCCACTCCTACACTATCCGCAAACTCAATGGCTGCCGCCCAGTAATCCTGTTCTACCAGATTCTCCGAATATTCGTCCTCGCTACGCAACAACCAATAAGAAGCTTCAGGAGCTGTGCCAATCATCACATGCGGCTGATTCATGGCCATACAGGACAATACAGACATTCCATGACTGCTTTCCGCATAAATATCTGCCTCCGGATTCACAAAGTCACGCACCCCGAGAATATGAATATTTTTCATGGCGTCAATCTTATCTACATTATGGAATCCGGCATCAATCACGGCAATGGTCATTCCCTGTCCCTTAAAGCCCGCATCATGCAGAAGATCAACACGACTCATTGCCGCCTGTGTTATTGCAGGACCGTAAAGGCTATCGGTACGTACCGGTTTATTTATTAGCGAATCTCTTTGAAAGGCTCTTTGTGTGATACCTTTCCACACTCTTTCCGTGGAATGTACAAAAGGTAACTTTGCTATTTCGTCAATCAGAGTACTATCATTACAAGAAACAGTAACAAAATTATCCCATTTCCCCGTCACAAGTACATGAACCCCCGTCTTCCGTATAGCATCTACATATTTCTTGCAGACCGGCAAATCAGTGGAATCAATGGGTAATCCTTGTTTCTTTCTCCGTTCTATAGATTTCTTAGACAAATACTTTTCCGGTTTCTGCAAAGAATAGTCCGTAGCCGCTTTGTCTTTCAGACTAATCCGGTATTTTAAGGTATCTCCCGGAGTAAACTGGGCAAACACACCCAAATACATATTTAAAGCGAGAATCAATACTATAAACTTCTTCATAAGTTATCTTTCTATTTTAATCAATCATAATTCTTCATTTTCCATAATCACCAGCCCGATTCCTCTTTGGGAAGCAATGAAAGCTCCTCCCAGCACCCGTTTTCCATCATAAAACACAGCTGATTGTCCGGGAGCAATGGCCGAAGCTATTTCAAGGAAACGTATCAACAAACGTCCGTCTTCCAATCTTTTCACCCGGCAAGGAATCGGACGACTGCGATAACGAATCCGTACCGTCAGATTCTCACATCCGAACAATTCCCGTTCATCCACCATTTTATCCTGCTCCGCCAACATGTATTCAGTTTCCAGTTGGTCGGCATTTCCAAGCATCACCGTATTTTTCTGCGGATTGATTTTCAACACATAAGCAGGCTTTCCTAAAGCGATCTCCAATCCTTTTCGTTGCCCAATCGTATAATAAGGTGCTCCTTTATGCTTCCCAAGCTTCACTCCTTCAGAGTTGACAAACCATCCCGGTCCAATTTCACTATCCAGTTCGGGGCACTGCTCACGAAGAAATTCACGGTAATCCCCCTTGATAAAGCAGACTTCCATACTTTCTCCTTCTTTCGACTTTGCTTCATATCCTTTCTCTGCAAGATACTCACGAACCTTCACCTTCGTATAATCTCCCAATGGGAAAATACAACGTTTCAGCACATCCTGCCCCAATCTCCAGAGAAAATACGACTGGTCTTTCTTATCATCGTCTCCGGCTACTATATAAATATTTCCGTTTTTCTCTTCCAATCGTGAATAATGTCCGGTAGCCACCCATGCACAATTCAACTTATCCGCCCACTCCGTCAAAACACGGAACTTAAACAACGGATTACACATCACGCACGGATTCGGTGTACGCCCCTGCTTATATTCGTCTATGAAGTTTTTTACGATGGTTTCTTTAAAAGGAATACGTTCATCTGCTACATAATGTTCGATCCCCATTCGTTCAGCCAACTCCCTGGCATCCTGTGGTTCATCTCCCCACACGCGCATGGTAACCCCTACAATCTCGTATCCTTGTTCCTGCAGCATCAAGCAAGTAGCGGTGCTGTCTATGCCACCACTCATACCTACCAATACTCTCTTATTTCGTTCTTCCATTCGAATTTTGAAAATTTACATGGATACAAATGTACGAGATTTCAAAGAGAAAAGTTGCTTTTCTGAAAGAAAATCCTTATATTTGAAATATACCAAAAGCGAGAACAATTATGGCTAACCCCAGATTACCGGGCATTTCCGAAAACGAGCAAGCCTTATTGTATGCCAAATTGAATGAGTACAACCGAGGCAGAGCCTCTTTTAAAGAGGTAGGAGTCTACCTGGTGGTGTTGCCCCGACCGGGGAAACCAAATTATTCCCTTTGGCTGTACTCTCCCCTGCTCGAAAAGCAATCCATTCTTTATATACATGACCTGTCACCAGACATCAACGAATCCCTGCGGATGGCCAGCACGATGTTTTATTATTCGAAGCGTTGCATCATCCTGGTAGATTACAATGAGAAAAGAATGCAGAGTAACGGTGACGATCTTATCTTCTTCGGAAAATACCGGGGACATTTTCTACATGAAATCCTCAAAATAGATCCCGCCTACCTAAGTTGGGTAGCATACAAATTCATTCCCAAAATACCGAAACAGGAACGTTTCGTCAAAATAGCACAAGCTTATCATTCCATACACCTGGATATAATGATAAGAAAATCAAGGGAGAAGCGTTCATCCAGCCGTTATCTGGGAGAATTAGGAGAAAAGCTGACAGACTTAAAATTAAAAGTCACCCGGGTAAGATTGGAAGACGATCCGTACAAAACAAGAGTGAACGGCACTACCCCACAGTTTTTTGTCAAGCAGGTACTGACTTTGACCGATGCCAGTGGAAATTTAGTCACCATGAGTATTCCATCAAAAAATCCCAGTGCGGTTTCATGCACTCTATCCGGGATAGAACATGAATACCGACTGGGAGATATTATCTACGTTGCATCGGCGAAAGTATCGCGCCGATACGAAAGCTATGGTTCAAAATACACGCGCCTTAGCCATGTGAAGTTCGCAAGCCTCAACGTTTAGTCCAATCGTCTTTGACAAAACTTGCCGGATAAGAGATTTTATCCACCACACCGTCTTTCTGACGAATCCAGGATGTGAATGTACGGGCACCCTCATCCAATACGATGATACGCGCACCATTCGGCAAATGGTTATATTCCGTATTTCCACCGGTAAAGCGTCCATAAGCCAGAAGGATATCTTTCCACATCACTGCATAGTCATTATCGTGGTCGTGTCCTACAAACATACCCATCACATCACCAGCTTCTTTCATCGCTGCAAACATTCCTGTATTCAATTTAGGCGCACAAGCTTCCTCCATACGAGTTCCACGAAGAATTGCATTTTCGCTACGGGCAGCTTCATTGTATTCAGGAAGAGGAATATGGAAAAAAGCAAGAGCCGGCAGAGGCTGTCCGCCGTTTTGCACTTTATAAGCCGCACTCTGTTGACGATACCAATTTATCTGGTCGAATGTAAGCCATGCATACCCCTTCACATCTTTCAAAGGAGAATAAGAGTGAGAATCCATGCAATATAGCAAAGCAGCATCCTTCTTTAGATTGGAAGACGATTTCACTGTCAATACATAATCCGGCGATAAAACTGTTCCGCGATCAGGCAATAAATTGCCGGGAACTTGACGGATGATATCATATAACTGTTCCCGTGTCATTCCCTGTTCATTGTCATGGTTACCAAAAGTGACCACAAAAGGTAGTTTACGTTTAACTACCGGTTCCAGTACCTGCAACATTCCGGAATCCGCCGGAGCAGAATAAACAACATCACCGGTAAATATCACCAAATCCGGACGTTCGTCATCAAGCACCTGATTAATACGTTCCAGAGCTATATCTGAAGCCCGATTTCCATATTTAAAATGCACATCGGTAAATTGCACAATCTTGAATTTACCATCTTTGCTAAATTTCAGTTCACTCTTCTGAGCCATACAAAAAGTCGTTACCAATAAGAAGGCAAGTGTTAAGTAAATTTTAAAAAGACGAATCATAATTATTTGTTTTAGGGGGTTAAAAAATCTTCTCTATCAGCACAGTAGCATAAGCCGATATACCTTCTTCACGACCTGTAAAACCGAGTTTCTCGGTAGTAGTCGCCTTAATGGAAATATCATCCATATCAATCCCCATAACAGTTGCCATCGTCTCCTGCATCAAAGGAATGTGCGCTTTTAACTTCGGGCGTTCGGCACAAATAGTTGCATCGATATTGCCCACTTTATATCCTTTGGTAGCAATCAACTCCACTGTTTTTTTCAGCAGTATCTTGCTATCTATATTCTTAAATTCTCCTGCCGTATCGGGGAAATGATAGCCAATATCACGCATATTCGCCGCCCCCAACAGAGCATCGCAAACAGCATGCAATAATACATCAGCATCCGAATGCCCCAGCAATCCTTTTGTGTGTTCCAAAAGAATGCCACCCAGCCATAACTCACGACCTTCGACCAACTGATGTACGTCGAAACCAAAGCCTACTCTTATCTTCATATTTTATATAACAAATGAGTACTAATGAATAAAAAAAGATCAACGAATATAGAAATCCAGCAGTTTTTCTCCCTCCAGATAACCTTGCAAACGCTGTCCGATACTAACAGGACCTACACCCACAGGAGTCCCAGTAAAGAGCAAGTCACCAATTTTCAAAGTTACAAACTGGCTTACATAAGCGATTATATCATCTATCTTGAAAAGCATATCTGCCGTACAACCGCGCTGCACTTCCTTACCGTCGATCAACAAATGAAAGTCAAGATTCTGAATATCCTTATAGTGCTCCACCGGAACAAAAGTTCCAATAGCAGCCGACGAATCAAAACCTTTGCAAAGCTCCCAGGGATTACCCTGCTCACGGAACTTTCGCTGAAGGTCACGAGCCGTAAAGTCGATCCCTACAGTCACTGCATCATAATAACGGTTAGCAAAGCGGGGAGCTATATTTTTCCCCAATCGATTAATACGAACCACCAGCTCCGTTTCATAATGTATCTCTTTAGAAAAGTCGGGAATGAAAAACGGTTTGCCATCCTTCAGAATAGCAGAATCAGGCTTCATAAAAATCACCGGCTCCGTATTTACTTGTGTATGTCCCAGTTCTTTGTTATGCTGGGCGTAGTTCATTCCTACTGCAATAATCTTCATTATTTCTCGTTAAAATTCAATCGGTTAAACATAACAGCCAAATGAGCATATAGAGACGTATTCTGCACCACTATATTCTCGGGTACACGGATTCGGAAAGGAGTAAAGTTCCATACGGCTTTTATGCCTCCGTCTACCATCTTATCTGTAATTTCCTGAGCAATATTAATAGGTACGGTCAATACACCGATATTTACATCGTATTCTTTCATCTTTGCTTCAAAGTCATCGGAATGAAAAATAGGAATACCATTCAGGTCTTTTCCCACCAGTTCCGGATTCACATCAAAAGCAGCCACAATCTCCAGTCCGAAATGATGCAAACCAGAATCCCGAAGCAAAGCAGCCCCCAGGCTACCTACACCAAACAAGAAGGCTTTGTGCATATTGGTAAATCCAAGAAAACTCTCTAACACCTCAATCAGCGCATCAATATTGTATCCCACTCTCGTACGCCCCGAGATATTGACGTATGACAAATCCTTGGCGATTTGGGAAGCGTCAATATTTATTTCCTTAGAGATTTGTGTAGAAGAGACATACTGCTCCCCTTTTTCTTTCATTAGTTTTATATTGGACAGATACCAGGGAAGTCTGCGCAAGGTAGGCTCCGGCACTTTATCCGCCTCTTTTCGTATATAAGTGCTCATACTTCTTACAAAATTTGGTATTTTGCAAAAGTACATTATTTTTTGAGACTGACAACCCTATAACAGAAAACCTTAATAGAGATTAAACAAAACGATGAAAAGAGACTCAAATTTTGCTCTTTTCGATAAGTTTAATACTTTTGAAAAGGATTAAAAATGACAAGTATGAAAAATAATGATTGGAAAGATAGATTGAACGTTGTGTACTCCACGAATCCTGACTTCGGTTATGAAATGGATAACGATGAAGAACAGGTTACCCTCGACAAAGACAAGCAAAACCTGCGAGTTTCCATTGACAAAAAGAACCGGGGTGGTAAAGTGGTAACATTAATTACCGGATTTGTGGGTACGGATAATGATTTGAAAGAGCTAGGCAAGTTACTGAAAAGCAAATGTGGAGTAGGCGGTTCAGCTAAAGACGGAGAGATAATGGTACAAGGAGATTTCAAGACCAAGATCATAGATCTACTCATCAAAGAAGGATATACTAAAACCAAAGGTATAGGAGGTTAAATTAAATAATACAAGAAATGAGAAAAGTAATATTATTCTGTGCGACAACACTATTCTCACTGTTGTCATTCGCACAAGAAAGTGATGCGGATATTGTAAAGGTAGGTGACAATATACCTGCCTTCACCCTTCATTCAACAGCAAATGGCACCATAAACTCTACAGATCTAAAAGGGAAAGTTGTATTAATCAATATTTTCGCTACCTGGTGCGGCCCTTGCCAAAGCGAACTGGCTGAAGTTCAGAAAATACTCTGGCCTAAATATAAAAACAACAAGGATTTCTGTATGTTAGTGATCGGTCGCGAGCATACAGACGACCAATTAGCGGAATACAATAAAAGAAAAGGGTTTACATTTCCCCTCTACCCGGATCCCAAACGGGAAGTTACAGGTAAATTTGCCACCAAAATGATTCCCAGAAGTTATTTAATAGACAAAGAAGGAAAAGTAATATCAGCTACTACCGGCTATGAAAATGGAGCCATAGATACGCTGATGAAGCAAATAGATAAAGCATTGAAGTAGTCCCTATCCTAAGATATGCCTTAAAGAAAAAAGAGTCCGGTGCAATACCGAACCCTTTTCCCAAATTTTACATATAATAAATCTGACTTTGTAAGTAGTACTTAACAAGATTTGAATCAGATTATTCAGCTTTCAAAGTGAAACGCTTGAAGTCAACAATCTTCAGTTCAGGATCAGCAGCAGCCAACACTTCTCTTACAGTCTTCTTAGCGTCCATGATATCTTCCTGGTTCAGCAGGCAAACTTCTTTCAAGAACTTAGCCAGACGACCCTTAGCGATGTTCTGAATCATTTGTTCAGGCAAATGTGCAGCCTTTTCAGCAGAAACAGTAGCAATGATTTCTTTTGCTTTCGCTACATCTTCAGCTGTAATCCAACCTTTAGCCATATTGCTTTCCATGTGATCTTCGCTGTCTACATGAGCCGGGTTGATGTTAGCCTTCTTCAGAGCAGCTTCTACAGCCTTCTGTACCTGTTCTGCCTTTGTCTTTTCGATAGCTACTTCGATTTCTTTTTGCTTCACTTCTTCAGAAACACCATCCTCATCAATAGCGATCGGATTCATAGCAGCAATCTGCATAGCTACTTGCTTAGCCAACTGCTCGTCAACGTTCTTGTTAAAAGCAACAATCGTACAAAGACCATTTCTGTTCATGTGGTTGTAAACAGCAGTGCTTGCGCCTTCTACAGTCATGTAACCATCAAGTTCCATTTTCTCACCTGTGATACCGCTACGGTCAGTCACTGCATCCTGTACAGTACCGTTACCCATCGGCAATGCTTTTACTTCGTCCAATGTCTTGCATTTGTTAGCCACAGCAAGATCAAGAATATCCTGAGTCAGTTTCACAAAGTCAGCATTCTGAGCTACGAAGTCAGTTTCGCACTTCAAAGCAATGACAACGGCATAGTCACCAGTAGTCTTAGCCAAAACGCAACCTTCAGAAGCCTCACGTTCAGAACGCTTAGCAGCAACAGCTTGTCCTTTCTTACGGATAATCTCCATTGCCTTGTCGTAATCGCCATCAGCCTCTGTTAATGCATTCTTGCAATCCATCATACCAGCTCCGGTCATTTTGCGCAGCTTGGTAATATCAGCCATAGTTACAGCCATAATAATTTCCTTTATTTAAATGAATAATAATTTTCGAAACAAAAAATGTGCCAATCTGCCAATCAAGATGCAAGTGTATAACAATACCCTTGCACATTAGCAAATTGGCACATTTTATATATTAAGCCTCTTCGTCTTCCTTGATGAAAGCAGCAGCTTTAGCTGCGTTGATAGCTTCTTCGTCAGACTTGTCGAGTCTAGCTTTTACTGATTTCTTCTTGCCTTTGTTAGCAGGAGCTTCACCAGCTGCTTCCATGTCGATCTTTTCAGCTTTTCTTTCTTCCAAACCTTCGATCATTGCAGCGCAACAAGCATCCAGGATAACTTCTATTGATTTAGTAGCGTCATCATTAGCAGGAATTACGAAATCCACGTTTGAAGGATCAGAGTTAGTATCAACGATACCAAATACAGGGATACCCAAACGGTTAGCTTCGCGAACTGCAATATTTTCTTTCATTACGTCGATTACGAACAATGCAGACGGCAGACGAGTCAGATCAGCGATAGACCCCAAAGTCTTGTCCAATTTTGCACGTTGACGAGAAATCTGAAGAACTTCTCTCTTAGAGAGGTTAGAATATGTACCATCGTTAGTCAATTTATCGATAGTAGCCATTTTCTTCACAGCCTTACGGATAGTCGGGAAGTTAGTCAACATACCACCCGGCCAACGCTCGATTACATAAGGCATATTAACAGATTGAGCTTTCTCAGCTACAACTTGTTTAGCTTGTTTTTTAGTAGCAACAAAAAGAACTTTCTTGCCAGATTTGGCAATCTGTTTCAAAGCTTCAGCAGCTTCGTCTACTTTTGCAACTGTTTTGTGGAGGTCAATGATATGAATACCATTGCGTTCCATGAAAATATAAGGAGCCATTGCAGGGTTCCACTTTCTCTTAAGGTGTCCGAAGTGGCAACCAGCCTCCAATAATGTATCAAAATTTGTTCTTGACATCTTGTTTTTTCTTTAAATCGTTTACTTTCTTTTTTGTTTTTTCTAAACCAACCGCTGGGTAGTCTATGAGCAGAGTCCCAGTAGTTTAGATACTAAACATATTCCTCTATCAGGCAGCACATTAACGCTTGCTGAACTGGAATCTTCTACGAGCTTTCGGCTGTCCCGGTTTCTTACGTTCAACAGAACGAGGGTCACGAGTCATGAAGCCTTCTGCACGAAGAGCAGCTTTATCTTCAGCGTTCATCTTAACCAGTGCACGAGCAATTGCCAAACGCAATGCCTGAGACTGACCAGTGAAACCACCACCACACAAGTTCACCTTGATGTCATACTTCTCAGCAGCACCCAGCTTGTTCAATGGTTGTTTTACAACATACTGAAGAATAGTTGATGGAAAGTACTCTGCAAGGTCTCTCTTGTTAATAGTAATCTTTCCTGTACCTTCGCTTACGAATATGCGTGCAATAGCACGTTTACGTCTGCCTAATGCATTTACTACTTCCATTATATCTTATTTATATGAATTAATATCAATCATTTTCGGGTTCTGAGCAGCCTGTTTGTGTTCGCTACCAGCGTAAACATACAAGTTATTCAGCAATTTAGCTCCCAGGATATTCTTAGGAAGCATGCCCTTCACTACTTTTTTCAGTAATCTCTCTTCACCGTTCGGTTTTGTAATCAAACGGGCAGGAGTCATTTCTCTCTGACCACCAGGATAACCAGTATATGACAAATAAACTCTGTCATTCCATTTGTTACCAGTCAGTTTTACTTTGTCTGCATTGATGATGATAACGTTATCACCGCAGTCTACGTGAGGAGTAAAGTTTGGTTTGTACTTTCCTCTCAGCAATTTTGCAACTTTTGCTCCCAGACGACCTAAAGTCTGGTCTGTAGCGTCAACGATAACCCATTCTTTGGTTACAGTCGCTTTGTTTGCAGAAATGGTCTTGTAACTTAAAGTATCCACTCTAATTTTGTTTTTTAAATGTTACTACTAAAAATTTTCTTCACCACTCATTAGTCTTCCCCGGACAAAGGAATACTAACTTGCTATGAATTAATCTCTTATCATTTTGTGATAATAATCGGCTTGCAAAAGTACGGCTTTTCTTTGAATTGGCAAACTATTTTTGTATATTTTTCCAGTCGCCTATTCTATTGAGAGTCTTCTTAATACCCATTATTATTCATTCCATTGAGTTTCGGATTACTTTGTATCTCTTTCAGAGGGATAGGGAAAAGTTCATGTTTACCCTCCGTAAAATTCCGGTAAGCCGGATATGGTTTGTTCTCTTTCTGATTGACGGAACTGATCTCACCAAACAGTTTCAGAGCCTTGCCCAGTACTCCCCAACGTATCAGATCATATTTGCGTTGTCCTTCAAAAGCCAGCTCAAAGCCACGTTCCCAGTAAAGAGCTGTACGAAACTTTCCTTCCGGTGTAGAGTCGTCGATGAAAGTCAGGTTATGTGTCTTTTTCCGTGCGCTCATCATTTCATCATAATTCGCTTCTGTAATAGAAGTTGCTTCAGCACGTGTACGTACGCTATTCAGCAAATCCCATGCTTTCTGTCTGTCCGTTCCCGTTTCATTATACGCTTCGGCAGCCATTAATACCACATCAGCATAACGCAAAGGGCAATAGTTCACATCCGCATAATTGATATTCTTGTTCCATGACTCTTTCGGCATCCATTCCCGGCGCCATTTTCCCACATACCAACTTCCTGCGCTTCTTTCCTCTTTTACATGCTCTTTTTTAGTACCATTCCAAGTATAACGATAGGTGCAAATAGCAACATCACGACGTTTATCGCTCGCTTCGAAGAAGTTACGCCATTCGGGAACCACTATAAAAAAGCCGTTGGCACGTCCCATATACTGATTTGCTTCGGATGCGGAAACTCCGGTAGGTTCCGCTACCTGCGGGCCGTTATAAATTCCCCATGCTCCACCATTACGACGTCCTTGCGAATGATAGAAAGCAATCTCCCAAAGACTCTCCTTATTATTCAGTACCCCCTGCGAGTAGCTTTTAAAGAGTGCCTCATAACCACCGTCATAAAAATCATGGTACCCTTTCTTTTCAAAAGCCTCCCACTCCTTTATCACAGCATCGAAATATTCCATTCGCTTACTGTCCTCCGGACGTTTCAACTGTCCATTCGACTGAAGGCTATATCCTGCACGCTGCAAATAGACACGCATCAGCAATGCACGGACAGCTCCTTGCGTCACCCGTTCGGGACTGGAAGAAGCAGTTGCCCAATCCAGATTGTTCTTAGCGAAAGTAAGGTCAGATATAATCTCGTCATAAATCACTTCCCTGTCCACACGTTCACCAAAAGCAGATTCGTAGGATGAAGAATAAGATGTTTTGAAAGGCACATCTCCCCAATATCTCACCAAATCAAATGCGAGGAAAGCACGCAGAAAGCGAGCTTCTGCTTCCAATGCTTTCAGACGGGTATTTTCTGCGTATCCTGTCATGCCACAAATTCCGTCAATGGTGAGGTTAGCCCGGTCGATTCCCTCATATTTCAGTTTCCAGATACTTTCAATCCACGTATTCGTGGAGTTTAGCTGATAATGTGCAATATCGTGAACCTGATTGTCAGACTGCGTACGAGCCGTATAATAGGTATCGTCCGATGCGGGAGAAGCCATTTCGTACCAACCGTAATGATTAAAGTCCGACAATGAACTATATATTCCCATCACTGCCATTTCCGCTTTATCTTCCGAATCGAAATAGCGGTCCCGGTCATATTTTGAGTTAGGTTCTTCCGTTAGCAAATCCTCGCAAGAGGAAAATCCTGTTGCCAACAAGGCGAATACGGCATATAATAGATGTATCTTTTTCATGATTACTATGTATTTAAAGAATTAAAATGCTACGTTGAGACCAAAAATAAAAGAACGGCTAAGCGGATACGCTCCAAAGTCAACACCCGGTGTCAAACCGCTTTTCATCGTAGAGACTTCCGGATCGAAACCTGAATACTTGGTCCAAGTTAACAGATTATTACCAGTGGCATACAAACGCAAGTTCTTCAATCCTACCCTTGCAATCAGGTTTTTAGGGAATGTATATCCCAAAGTCACATTACTTAGTTTCAAATAGGAAGCATCCTCCACTGCCCATGAATGAATATAATTGTCTCCTTGTTGAGCATCATGATAAGCAGCTACGGTTTTACCAGCATTCAGAGCAGCCAGTTCTCCGGGATCTGTCACTTTCTGTCCATCCGAATTGATGGTCATCCAGCGATTAGAGCTATTCATCACGTCCAATGCGTTGTAGTTCAGGCTACCCACCTTACTGGTAACCAGTTTGGTCGCATTCAACACTTCGTTACCATAGCTGAAAGTCAGGAATATACTTAAATCAAATCCTTTGTAAGTAAAAGAATTGTTCAAGCCTCCGTAGAATTTCGGTTGAGCGTTACCAATGACCGTTTTATCATTTTCATCAATCACATTATCATCTCCGGTCAAGTTCTTAAACTTCCACATGCCCGGACGAATCTGACCTTTATCACCATGATAAGGTACACCATCTTTCAGGGTATAGGTCTGTGTAGAAGCATCATAATTGAAATCATCTACCTGATACAGCCCCTCGGTGATGTAACCATAGAACTGTCCTAATGGTTCTCCGACAGCAATACGATGGGTATTTTGATTAAAGCCGAACTTGGCTTCATAGAGTTGCACCGCCTCACCGGTCAATGCTTTCACGGAATTTTTATTGTGCGACAGCGTCAGTGTAGTGTTCCAACTAAACTTCTTTGTAGAGAAATTCACAGTATTCACAGTCAGTTCCACACCTACATTCTTCGTTTCTCCGGCATTAATCAACATACTCTGATAACCGGAAGAATAAGGCAGCTGGGCGTTAAGCAGCAAGTTACTACTCCTATTTATATAGAATTCGGGTGAAATGGTAATGCGTTGATTCAGAAACCCTAAATCGACCCCCATATTAAAAGTCTTGTTCGCTTCCCACTTCAGATCGGGATTCGGTATCTGCTTGGAAGCATAACCGGGAGTAAGCTGATCTCCCATAGCTGTGGTGATAGAAGACATCAAAGCAAGGCTGTTATAGCTACCGATTCTGTTGTTCCCCGCCAAACCGTATCCGATACGGAATTTCAAGTCGGAAAAAACATTCAGTTTCTTTATAAAATCCTCCTCACCTACACGCCATGCTGCCGATACAGCAGGAAAGTATCCCCATTTATTATTCTTTCCGAATTTAGAAGACCCATCCGCACGGAACGTCGCAGAAAACAAATACTTATCGGTAAAATCATAGTTGAGACGAGCAAAGAAAGAGAGCAGATTATCATCATAGTTTTCATCGGACGAAGCAACGGACGGAGTACCCAGACTCATATCTCCCAAAATGAACTCATCGGTAGGCAACCCACTGACACCGGATTCGAGCACACGAGTCCAGCGTTTTACAAATTCCTGTCCCAATTGTACCACTACTTTATGTTTTTTCTGAAAACGTTTGTCATAAGTCAGGACGTTAGAGGTCTGAAAACTTCCGGTCTCTGTATTTCTGATAGAGCCGTAAATACCGTTGCGTCTTCCCATTATAGATTGGTCGCCATAGAAAAGCTCCCGGCGATAAAGTTGATAACGCATACCCGTATTGTTGCGGAAGGTCAATCCTTTGATGATTTTGAAAGTCAGTCCGCCATTGGCTTGCAAAGTGCGTGTTTCCTTATTATCCTTTTCTTCAGCGGCGGCAATCAATGGATTCTGCATCACGTTTCCATCCGCATCGCTTAATACAGGATCTTCTCCTGCCAACAAATCCGAATCACTACCACGTATACCAATAGTAGGACGGTATTGCAAAATCTGAACCATTTTATTAAACTTTGCATCTACATTGCTTCCGCCCTCATTCGTACCATTTCCGGCAACACCTGCTCCATAGACTTTCAAATAATCAAAATTGATACGTCCTGTAACGGAGAGCCGCTTATTCACTTCGCTTTTCACGCTAAGCGCAATATTATGTTTGTCGCTGCCGCTATATACCATCGCACCTTCATCCTTGAAGTAACCATAAGACATATTGTAGTTCAGCTTATCATTACCACCGTTGACGCCTACCCGGTAATTTTGCGTAACGGTAGTGCGTCCCATCGTACGATCCAGCCAATCGATACCTTTACGATTGCCATAGTTCTCATGAAGATCGACAAAACCACCGTAACGATTTTGCCATGACCGCATACTTTCCTCGGGATCAGTAGCATCCCCTAATGTTCTTTCATAATCCGCCAACACAAATTCCTCTACACTTAATACATCCAACCGCTTGGCAAGCGTACGCACACCTACATAAGAATCGAAAGTAAGTGTTGCTTTTCCTTCTCCTTTCGCACCGCTTTTGGTAGTGATTACCACTACGCCATTTGCTCCACGGGCACCGTAAATTGCTGTTGCCGAAGCATCTTTCAACACATCAATACTTTCAATATCGGCAGGATCAAGGCTGGACATACCATCTTCCGTCGGAAATCCGTCGATAATATAAAGCGGTTCGTTGCTTTGCGTAATTGATATACCGCCACGAACACGCACTGACATCGTAGCACCGGGCTGACCGTCTGTCTGTATAATCTGTACCCCTGCCATACGTCCCGCTAAAGCCTGGGTTACATCAGACGAAGGAACTTTGAGCAAATCGTCGCTTCTCACAGAAGCCACGGAACCGGTCAGGTCTTTACGCTTTACTGTTGCATAACCGATAGCTACCACCTCATCCAACAATACCGACGCAGCCTTCATGGTCACATCAATCTGTTTCCTTCCTTTCACGGGTACTTCCATATTTTCCAGTCCGATAAAAGAGAAAACCAAGACATCTTTCTGCGGATCACTAACGGTAATGGTGTATTTACCATTGATATCGGTAATGGTACCCGTGTTTTGTTTTCCTTTCACGGTCACATTTCCTCCAATCACTTCCAAGCCTTCGTTGTCCACCACCTTTACCGGTAACGGTCAAACTCTGGGCATAAATGCCGGATACACCGACAAGAAGCAACAAAATGCAAATAATTCTACTTTTCATCATATTCTGTTTGTTATTTATATTCACTATGTTTCATTGTTTATCATTGATTTACTACCCGGGTAGATATAGGACTCCGGTCGGTCATTTCTACCACCTGATAAGCTCCGTCTATCTCGTCGTAAAGCAACGAGGAACCCGTATATTGTCGAGAGTAAAAATTGCCATTCAACGCAGGATTGTCTGTTCCATAACTAAATACTGCTTGTTCGGTGCGATGACTCACTGTCAGCTCCGGAGCCTTAGAAGCATCCAAAACCGCTTTGATCGTCCAGTCGCCTACGTTAAAGGTATCACCGTCACGGTTAATAATAGAAACAGCCTCATCTCCTATCTGAATAATAGCCAGGAAACGGGTGGCAGAACAACCGTCAACCCGTGCAGTCAAGTGCCACTGGTTGGGATACTCTGCTCCGGTGATGGCGGGCGGCACTACAAAACGATCCGTTTGGGACAGCGTAAAAACATGTCCTCCAAAAAGTTGTGTCACAGCCACCCATCCTTTGGTCTTATTATCTGTAGACAACGTTTTCTTTACCGCATCAATCTTAAATTCCGTAGGACTATGCAACAGCCACTCCCAGCGGACAGCCTCCGATGCCTCCAATTCATCATACACTATTACTGTATGAGGATGAAGCATCAACACGTGCCGGCGGTATTTAGTCAACGGAGTGGCACCGAATCCATTTTCAGGCGTCTGCTCAATACCTGCCTGCTTGAAGTAGTCAACCCACATCGGGTCATTGCTGATACTTCTGTAAGCATGTGAAGCATCTCCCAAACAGTAACTAATATGCTGTCCGCCCATAGCACGCATCACACTGCCATAACCTTCGGCAGAATAAGGTTGCCCGATGCCGTTTACCAACAGTGAATTATGCGCCCTCGTATGGCGATAGGACATCAGATTGTGAGCATCGCTAAAATTCTGATAATAGCCTGTACTGCGATACACATCGACACCCTTATACAACAGATTAAAAGCATTCTGGCTGGCAGTAGTGTGACTGCCGGATCCGAATGTACTGGATCGAAACGAGAGTGCAAGATCTTTTTCTACATCTTCCGGTGCACTGTGCATGGCTACTTCACCGGCATCTTTATACCACACCATTTTATCAGCCCCGGCAGGAAAAGCTGTGTTGTAATCCTGCTCGGTACACATCCGGTAAAGACGCAATTCATAATCCCGGCGCAACAGCTCCCGACATTCTCCGGCATACCAACCGGCATAGGAATCACCCGTTTCACACGCCAGATAGTCAGCAAAGGCGGCAACCAGACGGTTGGGTTCACTACCCTTTTCACTATTGTCACCAAAGCCATTGCTTTTCGATCCCGGCGGACAAGTATAAACCAGCGAGCGTCCGACATTCTGATACCACGGATGCGATAGATAATCGTACTGACTGATGAATGAAAGAAGAGACGGCATATACGCCAAAGTCAATATATTGGCACTGAAATAACCTGTGCCATTATGCCATATACCGTCACGATTGAAGCCGGAGGCAGGAGCTCGGGCTGTCCACAATTCATAATAATACTCCATCATGGGCAGCACTTCGGAAGAATAGGCCGATTTGTCGTAAAGCGACAAAGCCACTTGAAAGAGGATGCGCATATTCTGCTGCCAAAAATGATTATCAAAGAGATGGTTTTCCTGAAAACCGCAATTTACCTTGTAATAGTAACGTGCCACACGCATCATCAGTTCTTCGGCAGCAGTACGATCGGAAGCAGACAAGTTATTATAAAGCAGATCGTAGGCTGCAACAAGACACCATGCGATGTTGCTGGCAGTAAAGTTGGATGCAAAAAGCTGTCCGTCAGCAGGGGGAGCGGCAATCAACGCTTCGAGAAGCTGGCGTAACTTTTCGGCATAAATTTCTTTTTGGGTTAAATGATAGGCCTGATAAAGATAAGTGGCATGTTGCCGGAGCTCTTCTGCACGGCTATATAAATCAGTCATTCCGGTGTATTCGGCTTTCAATGCCTGTGAAGCACGACTTTGTAATTCTGCATATTCAGGGTGTGAAGTGACACGGTTACGAGCCTCTCCGATACGGTCGTCTAAAAAACAGTAAATACGAGGATGCAGACGGGGAGCATTTGCTAAGAATGTCTGAAAAGGAGGTGTTACAAATTCCGGTGTATCATTCTTTACTTCGAAACGATAGATAGCACTCCATTCACCGGGCGTAGTTCCATTAAGATTGGTGGAACGAAAGCGCCAATACCATGTGCCGACCTCCAAACGACGATGAAGATTATACATACACCATTCCTGCGGTTCGGAAAGTAGCGTTTCAGAACTGTTGAAATCTTCAGTACGCGAAAGGGAAAATTGCAGTCTTTCGCCCGTCTTCATAGCTTGAGGAACAATAAGAGGAGCAGGATTCAGATACAATTCATTATCTGCTTTGGGATAAGGTTGCGTTCGTATTTTATCCTGATAGGCATCGGGAATTCCGGCAGGCGTCTCTGGCTGCGTACTGTCCGGTTCGGGCAGCGAGTCAGATGTACAGCTACAGAACAGCTGTACAATGAACAAAAGAAAAACCGATAGGCGAAATGTGGTGTGCATATTATTTTCTTTTCTAGGTATAAGATTAGAGGGCTATTTTCAAAAGTTTCAATGTAAGAAGAAGGTAAAGCGGGATGGGGGGATCCCACTTTCCTTGAATTTCTATTGAGTAAGGTCGAATAGTGACTATTTAAAAATCGTAATCATTGGACGGCAAAGAGCTTGTTGATTAGCCTTTCCTTTCACATCAATACCTGCCTCTTGTGCATCAATTACACCATTGTTTACATTAATACGTACCCCTGAAACATTACTTTGGTTATTGATAGTACTGGAAGCATAATTCACCGTAGCAATCGTCTCCCTATCAAACATTTTACCATTGGCAAATTCAAATTCCGGAAGGTTTCTGAAATCTTCACTACCAGTAGCAGGTACTCCTTTCATAGTAAACAATGTACCCATGAACGCACTCAATTGCGACAATGTAGGAATATACCATGCACTCAAATTCTCACTGCTAAGAGAATGTTCTCCCACCCATTTTTCATAAGTTGTTTTAAACGCCACGTCTCCAATACTTGTTAACAACGCCTCCGTAATCTGTGTTCCATTAGTCATACTTGCTGCTGTCTCAACCAAATTTGTCAACACACCGTCAGGATTAAGAGATTGACGACCAGCCGCTACATTCTCAATCGCTACCGCATATCCGACAATTGTCTTGCTCTGAAGTGCTACAGGATAATTAGCCGGCACATCATCACCAATAGCCTCCATCTTGAAAACAATACCAACAGCATCCGCTGCGTCACGTACCACTTTACCTTCAGCATTGATATAGCTACCAACTTTCATTTCCAATGCTTCATAATCCGGATCCACTCCTACTTCAATGTCAAAGTTTCCATCTCCGATTTCAAATTTAGCCATAATCTGCATATTAGCATCCAAAGGTAATGTATTTGCCGGTATTTTAATCTCTTTACTATATCCGCCACTCAATGCCATGGTTATTTCTTCTGTAAATTTACCTACATTTGAAGGAGCAAAAAAGAAATTAGCGAACCAATTGCCATCCGCAGAAGCAAAACTTGCATTTGTATAAGTCACAGGAGTCGTAGCAGAACATTTACCCTCTAAAATATCATATCCACTCAAAGTGTTATATGTTATTTCCAGCTTATCAGCTTGCGCAGCTACTTCCGGATTCTTCGGTTTTACGCTCACATTGGCAAACGGCCGCTTCAATATCACACTGGCATTAGCAATCGTTTCCAATTTTCCGCAGAAAGCGTCGCTGGCTGCCATCAACGCATCATTTGTCAGATCGAATGATGCAGTATTATATCCTACTGCTCTCAAATCAGCAGTGTTATATACTTTATTAGCAGCACCGCTTTCCGGTACGTATTCAGCCCAAAACAATGCTTTCGACACTTCTTTTTGTTCATCTACAGAAATAGTGAAAGATACCTTACCGTTTGTAACCGGTTTAGTTACCTGATCGCCTATCTTATTGCCATCAGCATTCAGTAATTGCATGATACATTGCATCGTATAACCGTCAGGAATGGTAACCGCACGGCTAAAGACGTTATTTACAGGAGCCTGTACAGAGATAGTAACAGGAGCATTGATTTCTGTTCCGTTGTCCGAAACGATTTCTTCTTGTCCACAGGATACGAAAAGCACTACGAACAAAGCCATTAGCGAATAAAATAAGTTCTTTTTCATGATCTTAATTGTTTTATGGTTAAGCAATTCTTAATTGATTTATCTATTTTATAATTCTCCAAGGTCTACTTCCAGATCACCGTCATAATCGGGGTCGATCCCTATTCCTCCATTGGCATCGGAAGTCAGGAAGTTACCACGTACCGTTGTGTTTTTGCCCCGTTCGCAAGGAATACGGAAAGCAGTACGTGCCAGCACTTCATTCTTCTCATTCAATATTTCGAGCTCTACAGGAATAGAAACGGTTTCTCCGACATCGGTCAACACATAGTCGAATCCCAGTTTCAGTTCTTTCGTACCATCGGCAGGGCGTTCAAAGGCCACTTTATATTCCATGTACATGAGCGAGTTCTTGGGTACATCGTCCCACAAATTGTAGCCGGTAGGCAAATAATCACTGTACTTCACACGAGCGGTAAAACTTTCACCTTTCAGTCCGCCTGTGGACAGTTTATTGAGAAACGTTGCCACATCTTTAGCCACCAGTTCATAGCGTGCTACGGGGCGATACAGTTCAACGTCAAGACTTGTTTCAGCTCCCCAATGATTGCGGAAAGAAGTCAGATCCACCATAGTAGAAGCTGCAAAAACATCTTTATAGCGGCTATTCCCTATATACTTTCCGGCAGGAAGGATAAAAGCCAGATTCTTGGCATCGTAGACAAGTCCCTGTTCCGGTGTCTCCGCATTCACATAATCGGCCCATACCAGGATGCGGTAATTACGGGCGTGCAACTTCATACTAACAGACAGACTGGCACGATTAAAATCCTCTTCATATACCGTTTGCCGTGCCGCCACCTGTCTATCCAGATAGGCTTCCACGATGAAACGACGCAGATACTTGGTTTCTGACGCACGGGTGATGGTCACCGGTGCTCTTTCTGCCAAACTTAGATTCATTGCCAGATTAAGGTTGAGTGTTACAGCTGTCGGGTCCACTCCCAGTTCTCCTTCGGGAGTCATTTCCGGTTCTTCGTGCAGGCTGCATCCATTCACCAGCAGGGTGATGAACAACAGGAAAGTGCACTGTGCCAGTATATATAAATTTCTTCTCATATTGTTATCTTATTTATATGTATGTTCCTATCTAAGGTTAGAAGCGGTAGACCAACGATGCTCCCACACGGGTTATCCCCCAGTAATGACGGACACGCGTATCCAGCTGTGCGCCGTTGTCTACATTATAATAGGTGTTATACTTCATGTTGGCATATCCCACTCCCAGATTAAATTCCGCTCCCCAGTGTTTGGAAAGAGGGAGTTTGTAACCGTAGCTTATTCCGGCTCCCAACAGCGGACGATCCGTATCTTGATAACGGTCATCGTTCCACTTTACGTTAAACCATGCCACGTGGGCGTGCAGTCCGACAAAGTGTCCCCGTCCTGTTTCATTTCCTATCCACCAGCGGGCTTCAGGTTGCAATGCTACCGTACGCACGCCGTGCTTATCCCCCAAGTCCCACAAACTGCAAGTCAACGGCAACTCTACCGTGATCTTTTTATGCACCTGCATTTCCACGGCAAGGTTCAGCAAAGCACAAGCATCATATACTACATTCGTTTTCAGTGCCAGATAGCATTGACCATCAAAGGCAGTCGCTTTCTTTCCTGTATTCTCTTTGCCGGATTGGTGTTTATCCTCCTCCTTTTTTGAAGAAGTCGCAACTGCTGTTTCCAGCTTTTTCCCGCCGGGCTTGTAAACCGTAGTTTCCTCCGGAGCTGCCGAAGTCTGTACACGGGGTTTACCGGGAGTCTGTGCCGACAAGACGGTTATGCCCGATAATGCAGCCAACAGACATATAGTTCTTATATTAAAAGTAGAGTGTCTCATATATTCGTATCTTTCATGTTCATTGATCAGATTTCCAGTTCGGGCACTGTATCCCTCATTACCGTTTCGTACCCATCCTCATTGATGACAGTAGCTTCACCTTTATAAGTGATATTTACCTTCTCTTGAGTACTGCGGATAAAGAATGAAGGAGCACCGTCGGATTTCAGGTTAACACTGATTAGCCATCCGCCCACTTTGATACGTCCGTCGGACAAGATTTCGGGATCTTTGGCAGGATATTTCAGTGCATGTGTATTGATGACAGTGGCAAAACGATATACTTGTGCCTTTTCCGATGTAGCGGTGAAATGCCAGTGATTAGGATACTTCTTGAACACCCCTTTGTCATCAGCACGGAGCCAGTTGACTGCCGGATAGAAAAAACGGCTCGTCGTATCTGTCTGCAATGTTCCGGTGGAGAAAAGATAAGCGTCTGATGCTCCTCCGCGGTTCGTGGCTTGAATATGCACGAAGCGATGATTCGATTGATCCACTGTCATGGGATTTTCTGTGGTATGCAGCAAATAACTCCAGTTTACAGGTTCGTCTGCCACGAGTTCGTCATAGATAAAGATGAGTCCTGTCTTTCCCAAATTGACAATATGACGGCGGAACGTTTTCACATGGTTCTCATCCCAGCCATTTTCGGGCGTATAATGCACCTCCGACTGTTCGCCGCGTGTCAGCCAAAGCGGTGAAATCACTTTTCCGTAAGCATTGGAAGCATCGCCTAGCACATACCCGATCTTCTCGCTGGCATAATAACGGGGAATCCATCCATATCCTTCCGTACCGATACGTTGTCCCATACCGTTCACCAAAATCGTATTGTGAGCACGTGTGGCACGATGGCACAACATACTATGTACGTCGGTAAACTCAATATGGTGTCCGCTACTGTAAAATAATGGTTTTCCACCATAGAACGTATTGAAAGCATTCTGATTGGCAAGTGCATGAGAGGTAGAACCATAAGGGCTTGACCGGAAACTCCACATCGCATTTCCACCTACTCTGTCCCAGTTCGTTTGGAAAGAGGCAAGTCCTGTTGCGGGGAAGACGTATCCTGCAGGGAGTGCTGTCAATCCTTCACCTTCCGGCAGAGGTTTATCACATTGCAGGCGAAACCAGGCCAGATCACCGGGCTTACTCAATAAGGCTTTCTTCATATAATCCGGTTCCACTTTCAATGTGCGGCGTACGAAATCAGCGGCATAAGTGTTTCCGGTAAGGCGTGCCAGCGCATCCAAATAACCTATACGGATACTGTTTGGACGTGCCACATTCTGATGCGAACTTCCGTTTCCTCCGGATTTGGAAAAAGGAGGCTGCTGGAAGATGGTATACATGATATTTCCCTGATACCAAGGATCGGAAAAGAAGTCGTAACCGGTCAGTTTGCTATAATAGTAAGGCACTTCTACTAATGTACGGGTGTTGACCGTAAAGTAAGAATCGCCATTGTGCCAGCCACCGTCTTTGTTCAATCCGGGGAAACGTGCTAACCAGACGTTATAACAGTAATCCACCCATGTGTTGGCTTCGGGCAGATCGCCATATACACTGAATGCCGCCATTGTAAGGATGCGAAGTGTCATTTGCCACACATGATTGTCGGCGATGTGGTTCTCCATCCTGTTATTAAAGTTCTCATACATTTCACCACCTTTATTTTTGATGGCTTCCAGCAATGCTTTCTTTTGTGATGTATTCAACCGGTCGTAGAAAGAATCATAAGCCATAGAGCAGAGAGACAATAAGCTAGAAGCATTAAAATCTCCTTTCACATTCTTATCTTTATCCCAGTCGGCCATGATAAATACCCGTTTGATGGCTTCGTCAGCATATTTAGTATCCTGCGTCAGCAACCAGGCCCGTATCAATGCTTCGGTATTTCCCTCTTCCGCATCGATGATGCGACGGCTCTCACGAGTGAGGTATGAATTTATCTGCATCTCGTTCTTCAGATTCTTCACCTGCGAGACATTAATATCTTTCACTGATTTCATTGGAGTCTGAAGTACCTGATCTGCACGCTCAAGATACCATTGCCTTTCTGCCTTTTGTTTGCTGTGATTTATAAAGTCCTTCCATTCGTTCTTCATGATCCACACACGCGGATGGTCGGCAGGTAGTTTTGCCAACACTGTTTTCAATGAAGGCGGACAGAATTTGCCCGAACGATCTTCTACGGTGACTTGCTGTGTGCTTCCCCAAGTCACTTGTCCGTTTTCTACATAACCGAACTGCCAGTACCATACCCCCGGCGCAAGCGGTTGTTCCGGATTATAGAACGGCCAACGAGTTTCCACCTGAACAACTCCGGACTTCAATCCGGCATCCTGCGAATAACGTAACCGATAGGTAACCTTTGTTTTATCTACCTTCTTTACTTTGTGTTCGAATCCATCCAACGGACTGTCCTGCGAGTTCATGTCCGAACGGAGCGGCCATTGGAAAGAAACCGCACGGTCATTTACCACCGCTTTATCAAGAGGATAAGGAGTGGCACGCATTTCATGCATCAACGTTGTTTCCGTCAACTTGATGACTGCTTGTTTTTGCGCATGTGTCAGCTGTGCAGCCACAGACAAGATTACGAATGAAATCAATAATACTTTTTTCATGATATCAAATGATTGGTTTTTCTGTAGGCAAATGTAGATAAACTGTCCGAAACGGAACTTTCAATTCATTTCTTCCTTCTCTGATACTGTCTAATAGGACTTTGTTTTCGTTCATTTCAACTTAAAATTCGTCCAAAACAAGCGTTACAGGAAGCTACAAAGAGGGTAAAAGGGTAAAATAGCCCCCAAAACAGAATGACTGGAATTGATAGAAAGATGAAGGTTATTAGTTCTTGTTTAGGTTTTCACCACAGAGGACGCGGAGGACACAGAGGTGAATTTGGTTTATGACTTACGGTGGTGACCCTAATTTTGATGCGTAATCCTCCTACTATAAAGTTGAAAAAACATAAAAGCATCTGCCACCTGCATGAACAAGATTCACCTCTGTGTCCTCCGCGTCCTCTGTGGTGAACAAATGCATAACCGCAAAACAACTACTTAGTATGCTGCTTCACATACTCCGATGGCAGACAACCGACATACTTCTTGAAACTGGTAGAGAAATAAGAAGAAGATCCGAACCCTACCATTCCGCTAATCTCCGAAATGGAGTAGCGCCCTTCAAGCAACAATTTACACGCTTTATTAAAACGGATGCGCCGGATAAAGTTGGCAGGCGGTTCACCGGATATGGAATTCATCTTGAGATACAGTGACGAACGACTCATACAAAGCTGGCTTGCCAACTCATCAGAGGTGAAGTCTTCATTACTGATATTTTCTTCTACCACCTGAATAGCTTTGCTCATGAATTCCTCATCCAGATTATTCGAAGTCATTTTAGCAGTATCTATATCAATCGTATTCGAATAATAGTGTTTCAACCGCTGGCGTGATTTCAGTTGATTAGCTATTTTTCCTTTCAATAAATGAATCGAGAACGGTTTGGCAATGTAATCATCCGCCCCAGCCTGAATGCCTTCCGTCTGTGCATCGACACTTCCTTTGGCAGACAACAGCAGGACGGGAATGTGGCAGGTTTGCAGATTTCGTTTAATAAGCTGGCAAAGTTTGATACCGTCAATACCCGGCATCATTACATCGGAAAGGACAATATCCACACGGTGCTCTTTCATAATAGCCAATGCTTCTTCGCCGTTTCCGGCGGTCAGCGTCACATAGTTCTGCCGGAAATTATCTTTCAGGTAATCCACCATCTCTTTATTGTCATCTACCAACAAGATAGTAGGACGCTCTTCCTCACTGCCGGCTTCTATCTGATCACCGTCCGATAGTTCTTCTGCAACTATAGCAGACGCATCACCAGAGAAATATTCATCAGCCACCGGAAGCTCCCGGAGAGAAGCAGATGTTTCGACTTCATGTGCCGGCAATTCACGTTCTTTCTCCGTGAAGGCAGCCATATCAGCAGGTAGCGTGACTTTAAATTCGGTATATTGAGCAGGTTCGCTTGCTACCGTAATAGTGCCGTGATGCTTTTCTACAAGCATCTTCACCAATGACAGCCCGATACCCGTCCCCTTTCGCTGACCGTCTACCTGATAGAAACGTTCGAAAATGCGGGTTAGCTGTTCCGGAGACATACCGATTCCGCTATCTCTTACCGT
Organism: Bacteroides sp. AF32-8BH; assembly: GCF_003435205.1. Taxonomy (NCBI): domain Bacteria; kingdom Pseudomonadati; phylum Bacteroidota; class Bacteroidia; order Bacteroidales; family Bacteroidaceae; genus Bacteroides; species Bacteroides sp. AF32-8BH. The sequence continues at coordinate 180,020 of NZ_QVLZ01000010.1, forward strand.
GAAACCATAGGTATCTCCCTCTGTCCATAAGGAAAGCGAAATACTTCCGCCGTCCGGTGTAAACTTAAAGGCGTTAGACAACAGGTTCATCAAGATAGTCTCTACATACGTCCGGTCCGCCGGAAACAATCGTCCTTCCAGATCGGATTTTATATGAAAGCTGATAGCACGCTTCTGCGCATTTTCTTTAAACAGGGCAAAAGCATCTTGCAACAGTCCTTCTACATTCACCTGCGCAACATGAATGGGCATTGCACCTGCTTCGGCTTTACGGAAATCCAGCAACTGGTTGACAATGTGCAACAACTTACGACCGTTCTTATAAACGTAATCCAGTTTCTGCTGTACCGGAGTACCTTTCAGATTGCTCTGTCCTAGAAGTTCCTCCAACGGAGCCAATATCAGACTCAACGGAGTACGCAACTCATGAGACATATTCATGTAAAAACGTACTTTCTCCTGACTGATTTCTTCTATCTTGTTTCGTTCTATCTGTTCGATCCGGACTTGCATCTTCATTTTGGCACGGGCAATAAAGAAATAGATCACAAAGACGAGAAGCCCTACAGAAAAGAAGATGAAAAGTGTCTTTGCCCACCAGGTCTGATACCACATCGGAATGATATGCACAAAAAATTCAGTGGTCGCCTCGCTCCACTTTCCATTGTTGTTACATGCCTTCACCTTAAACACATACTCACCGGGCGGGAGATTGGAATAACTTGCCCGTGCAAAGGAAACATGACGGGAGTAGTTCCACTCGGTTTCAAAGCCTTCCAATTTGTAAACGAACTGGTTCCGCTTGCCAGCCAAATAGTTGATAACGGCAAACCGGATATTAAAAAGTTTCTGATCGGAAGGGAACGACATACCCAGCATCCGCCCTTGCTCGTCCTGATAATAACGTACCCGTTCACTTTTCATATCCGTAATCACCTGATTTAAGACAACGGCTCCTGTTACTACCGCATCCGGGGAATATGGATTATCACCCAATTCGTATGGCTTGAAATAGGCAACGCCCCCAAGAGACCCCAGGAAGAATGTACCATCGTGCGCTTTGCAAGCTCCGAAATAGTTAAACTGATCGTGAGGCAGTCCGTCCTGCTTCGTATAGTTGAGGAAAGTACCCTCCTCCGTATTGAAGCAAGCCAGTCCCTTGTTAGTTGTCAACCATAAACGCCCCCGTTCATCTTCCAGTATATTATAAATAAAGTCGTTCGGCAAACCGTCTTTCATCGTATAGTGTTTCCAGGCAGTCGGTGCTCCTTCCTTATAGCAATATAATCCTGTGGAAGAACCGATCCAGATTTCATGACGGCTATCCTCCTGTACACAGAAAGCCTGTATCAACCCATGCAGATAAGCCGAAGAAGAAAGATGCAGTTCTTCCAGTTTACCGCCGGCATACAAAAACAGGCTCTCTTCCGTACCAATCCAGATTCTTCCTTTTGAATCGCGAAACAAGGTATATATCAATACGTTCTCCAACTTTTTATGCTTTTTAGCCAACGGATGCTGTGAAAGTTCGCCGGTCTGTTTGTTGAAAAGGTAAAGCCCGCTCATGCCGCCTACCCAAAGCGTTCCATCCGTTCCGTCTAATAAGGAGTAACAACTGTTAGTCAGGGAAGTAGAATGGGGAAAGGAATATGTTTCTATCCTGCCACTCCGGTGATGCAGACGACTCATTCCCCCTCCATGAGTGCCAATATAGACACTTCCATCCTTGTCCGTCCATATACATTTTATATTGTCCGACTTTAAAGCATTGGCGGAAGTACCCGTCCGGTAATATGAAAAGACTCCGGTTTTCCGGTTATAATAATTTAATCCTCCGTCGTTTGTGCCGATCCAGAGATTGCCATTATCCGGGTCTTCGGCAATACAGCTCACCGTGTTATCACTTAACGAATTCCGCCAGGCGGAATGTTGCAAGCGTCCGAATGCCGGAGCAAGGGGATGATAATAATTAAGCCCGCCATAAAACGTACCGATCCACATTCCCCCTTGATTGTCTTTCAAGATAGAGCGGATGGAATTATGCCCCAAGGTAGTCGGATCTTCAGGAGAAAAACGACAGATACGGAAAGTTCCCGTCTCCGGTTCAAGGATAAGCAAACCTTCCATGGTTCCTATCCAAACCCTTCCTTTATCATCTCCGGACAATGTCCTGACCGAGTTCGTAAGGAAATAAGCAGGAGTATTTTGCTTGTTATAATGATGTTTTATCTGAAAGTTGTTATCCACACAATACACCCCGTTTGTCAATGAAGCCAGCCAACAGTTGCCGGTTTTGTCGTCATAGAGCATATCGGAGATGGTTTCTCCTTTCAATTGGAGAAGAAGCCGGGTCACGTTTTCGTTGCGTACATAATAGAAATAGACACCTTCCGAAGTTCCCAACAGGAAACCGTCATTCATCCGGCAAACAGAATAGATCGTTTTTCCGGCAAGTTCCGGCTGCACTTTCATCCGCCCGGTCTTTTTATCAAAAATCACCAGACCGATATTGGTAGCAAGCAAAAGCCGGTCGCCTTCCTCCGGTTCTCCGATAGCCAATACTTGCATCGGCTGATTGTCCGGTGAAGAATAATTGGTGAAATTATTCCCTACTATATTATAACGGGATAAACCGACCTGTGTGCCTACCCATACCGTACCTTTCGAATCGGTATGAAGTGAATAGACATGATTGTTTGCCAGACTGGTCGTATCATCCGGCGCTTTATAATACGAAACGAAACGGGAACCTTCATACCAGTTCAGTCCGTCTATGGTGCCTACCCAAAGCTTATTATTATGATCTTGTGTCAGAGCGAGCACAGTATTTTGCGACAACCCGTCATCCACGGATAATCGCTTAAAATGAATGAAGCTGTCGGCGGCCGATACAGCCAAAGGAAAAAATAAAATGCAAACGGTTAATCCGAATAGGTATCTAAATAGCAAATGTCGGTCTTTCATGAGCTAATATTGAAGAATTTATCGTAAAGATAAGTATTTTCAATTCAATCTGATAAATGAATCCCGTTTTTTAACTCATATAAAGGACCGGTATCGGCTCAAAACAGGGTAACCGCGCCAAAGTCCGACAGTTACGAATTCATATTTTAGACGCGGTTGCCCTGAATTTTATTTTTTTACGGTTTCTCTTCAAGTTAGTAAGACGGATTTTCTGATTTTTCTTTCAGATCTTTATAACGCTTCAAGGCTTCCAGATAATAATAATCAGCATAATTGAGCGGAGTATCAATTTCACTGTCGTGCGGGAAACTGCCAACCGAATGTAACAGGATGAAGCCATGATTTTCTCCTTCCTGGGCCAAATAATCATCAGAGGATAACTGTTTCAGGATATGCTCCGCATAACGGAAATATTCTTCCCCTTGTTTCTTGTCGCCATAACCACTCAACTCCAGCAATGCAGAAGCTGTTACGGCAGCTGCAGAAGCATCCCGCGGTTCATTCGGAATATTGGGAGCATCATAATCCCAATAAGGTACATAGTCATTTTCGGACGGACGGTGATCAATAATGAACCGCGCTATTTTATGAGCGGCATCCAGATAGTTCTGCTGCTTAGTGAAGCGATAACACATGGTATAACCATACACTCCCCAAGCCTGTCCACGCGCCCAAGCGGAAGAATCGGCATATCCCTGAAAGGTTCCTTTCGACTCTACCTCACCGCTATCTGCCAAATAGCTCACCACATGGTAGGAGGTCATGTCCTCCCGGAAGTGATTCTTCAACGTTTTGTCAGCATGAGAGATGGCTATTTCACGATATTTCGGATTATTGGTTTGCTCCGAAGCCCAGAACAGCATTTCAAGATTCATCATATTATCAATAATCACCGGATAACTCCAATCGCCGAAATCCCACGAACGAATCAGTCCGACTTCCGGACGAAAACGGGAGCACAAGCTTTCTGAAGAATGAATCAGAATCAAACTGTCCGTTGGCTCCGGTTTCAAACGGATGCCCTGCCCATAACTGCAAAACATCATAAAACCCAAATCGTGATTACCTGTATAATATTGCATATCCTGCAGACGGTCCGTATATTTACGCGCCTCTTTTGCGAGAGCCTCATCACCAGTCAACTCGTATGCCAGCCACATGGAACCGGGATAGAAACCACTCGTCCAATCTGTGGGGTGCTCCAGTCTGTACTTTCCTTCTTTAATAGAACGGGGAAAACAGGCGGTATCCGGTTCATTCTTCAATTGTTCTGCCATATAGAGCAACTGATGTCCAGATGTTTTCACTGCATGGTCAAACCATGCCATCTCATTTCCTTTTGAAGCATCGCAAGCAGTCAGGAGAGCCATACTCCCTACCGCCAGTAAAAGTTTGTTTTTCATTGTTCCACTTTATTTTGTTACTGTATTCTATTACTGGCAACAAAGTTAGAGCAAGTCGCGGACAGCCCCCTTTGCAAATCTATTTTTTCATTTTCGTTTCTATTTCTACGGACTTTGATTTTGTCCAAAAGTGCTTTGTTTTTATCTTTTATAGAAAAACAGGCACGGATTTTACCAAATAAGCTGTTGTCAGACATAACCAAACAACTATGCAGCCTTTTGCAAAATCCGTGCCTCCACCAAAAAGTACGCGCTCTTCTATCTCACAATATCTTCCGGAAATTTAGCCGGCATCTCCACCCTCTTCCAGGTTTCATAATACCAGGTGTTCAACTCATTTCCATTCAAATCATTCTTAATAAAATATTTTAGATGGAGATAATCATTGTCTTTAATCTCAAATTCCAAAATATTGTCCTGATTGTCCAGCATCGGGAGATGAATGTTCTTCTCGATACTTTCCTTATAAGAATCGTCCGTGAGTTGTTTATAAGTACCATATCCAGTAATAATCGCATCCGCACCGGGAATAATGGTAAAGTTGACGATTTGTCCGTCATCACTCAATACTTTAAATGTATTACTGGGTTTCAACGCTCCCGGAACATCGGGAGACTCGGATACATAATGGCAGAGCTGCCAAATACCTTTCAAATCGGCCGCTTTGAATTTGGTTTTCTTCTGGGCCGTCGCACCTGTTACCGCTAACAACATTATTGAAAGCATGGTAAAGAAATAGAGCTTTTTCATTGTTGTATTATTTTAGTTAACACTCTCGAATGCGTATTTCCAAATATAAAGATTTATTTTGAGAATACAGCAATTCAGAGCATAAAAAAACTCGCATAACTTGAAGATTATGCGAGTTTTACATAAATATACCGAAATATTAGAAATCAGCATTTCTTGGTGTACGCGGGAACGGTATCACGTCACGGATATTCGCCATACCTGTTACAAACAATAACAGACGTTCGAACCCTAATCCGAAACCAGAGTGAGGACAAGTACCGAACTTACGGGTATCCAGATACCACCACATATCCTTCATCGGGATATGCATTTCTTCAATACGGGTCATCAGCTTGTTATAGTCGGCTTCACGTTCGGAACCACCGATAATTTCACCAATTTTCGGGAAAAGAACGTCCATGGCACGTACTGTCTTACCGTCTTCGTTCTGCTTCATATAGAAGGCCTTGATTTCCTTCGGATAGTCAGTCAGAATCACCGGACGTTTGAAGTGTTCTTCCACTAAGAAACGTTCGTGTTCGGAAGCCAGGTCCACGCCCCAGTAAACCGGGAATTCAAACTTATGTCCTTTTGCAACAGCTTCTTCAAGAATCTTGATACCATCTGTATAAGGCAAACGTACGAAATCATCTTTCAATACACCTTGCAGACGTTCAATCAAGCCTTTGTCGAACATATCGTTCAGGAACTTCACATCATCCGCACAGTTATCCAACGCCCATTTCACACAATATTTGATGAACTCTTCTGCCAAGTCCATGTTGTCTGTAATGTCGTTGAAAGCCACTTCCGGCTCAATCATCCAGAACTCTGCCAAGTGGCGGGGAGTGTTGGAGTTTTCGGCACGGAACGTAGGACCGAATGTGTAGATAGATCCCAAAGCAGTAGCTGCCAACTCACCTTCCAGCTGACCGGAAACAGTCAGACTTGCCTGCTTACCGAAGAAATCATCTTCATAAGAGATAGAACCTCTCTCGTCTTTCTTCAAGTCATACAGGTTCATGGTAGTCACCTGGAACATCTGTCCGGCACCTTCACAATCGGAAGCCGTAATGATCGGCGTATGGAAATAGAAGAAGCCCTTTTCATGGAAGAACTTGTGAATAGCAATCGCCATGTTGTGACGGATGCGGAACACTGCACCGAATGTATTGGTACGCGGACGCAAGTGAGCAATCTCGCGCAAGAATTCCATAGAGTGGCCTTTCTTCTGTAATGGATATGTATTATCGCAAGTACCCAGCACTTCGATTTCACGAGCCTGAACTTCCACTTTCTGTCCGGAACCTACTGATTCTACCATTTCTCCGTTCACGCTGATACAAGCGCCGGTAGTAATCAGTTTCAGCATCTCTTCATCGAAATTAGCCAAATCTACTACGATCTGCAAATTATTTATTGTAGAACCGTCATTCAGTGCGATAAAGTTTACTTGTTTGCTACCTCTACGGGTGCGAACCCATCCTTTCACATTGACCATAGCGCCAATATCTGTGCGCTTCAACAGGTCAACAATTTTTGTTCTACCAATCTTTTCCATTTAACTTTTTCTTTTTAGATACAAGAAGACGAGGTTTCAAATGCAGGATGAATTCTTTCCTGCTTTCTTTCCCCGTCCTCTGTCAAGTTGTTATTTATTGACTTATTACTCAAACGAACCCATGCGGAGGTAGTTTACTTCTGCTTCCGACAGGTAACGCCAGTCTCCGCGACGCAGACCTTTTTTGGTCAGTCCGGCGAAGAATACACGGTCGAGTTTTACTACTTTATAACCCAGTGATTCGAAAATACGGCGAACGATACGGTTCTTACCGGAGTGAATTTCGATACCTACCTGGTCTTTCTTGAAATCATCTGTATAGCTGATCGCATCTGCATGGATTTCGCCATCTTCCAACTGGATACCAGCTGCAATCTGTTCCATATCTGCTTTAGTCAGATTCTTGTCCAGATGAACATGATAAATTTTCTTCTTCAGGAATTTCGGGTGTGTCAGCTTGGAAGCCAGATCACCGTCATTCGTCAGTAACAGTACACCAGTCGTGTTACGGTCCAGACGTCCTACCGGATAAATACGTTCGTTGCAAGCGCCTTTCACCAAATCCATTACTGTACGGCGTTCCTGCGGATCATCCGATGTAGTAACGGTATCTTTCGGTTTATTCAGCAATACGTATACCTTGCGTTCGATGCTTACCGGTTCGTCGTGGAACTTAACCACATCCGAACGTTTGATCTTCGTACCCAATTCCGTTACCACTTCACCGTTTACAGAAACCACACCTGCTGTGATAAATTCATCAGCCTCACGACGGGAGCAAACACCTGCGTTAGCCAGGAACTTATTCAGACGAATCGGTTCATTCGGATCAACGAACTGTTCCTTGTACTCGATCTGTTTCTTTACGCTATACTTAGCGTTCGGATCATAATCGCCGGTACGCGGACGAGGACGATATCCTCCTTGACGGTCGTTATTATATCTCGGACGATAACCTCCACCGCCGTTATTGCTGCGATAGCCGCCACCTTCGCCGTTATTGAAACGGGGACGATACGGACGGTCACCACCTTCACGGTTGTAAGAAGGACGTTGAGGACGGTCGCCACCTTCGCCGTTATTAAAGCGGGGACGGTAAGGACGGTCGCCACCTTCACGGTTGTAGGAAGGACGTTGAGGACGATCGCCATAAGACGGACGCTCACCACCTTCGCCGCTATTGAAGCGGGGACGGTAAGGACGGTCACCACCTTCACGGTTGTAAGAAGGACGTTGAGGACGGTCATAAGAACCACCTTCGCGGTTGTAAGGACGTTGCGGGCGTTCACCTCCTTCATTATTGTTATTGAAGCGAGGACGATACGGACGATCTCCACCTTCACGATTGTAAGAAGGACGTTGGGGACGGTCGCCATAAGAGCGGTCACCGTACGAACGCTGCGGGCGTTCGCCTCCTTCATTATTGGCATTAAATCGCGGGCGATACGGACGATCCCCGCCTTCACGGTTGTAAGAAGGGCGATACGGACGTTCTCCACCTTCTCTGTTGTAAGACCTGTTACCATCACGGCCGGCACCTGTATTCTCTTCATTGAAAGAATTTTCGCGCCATTCTTCGTTTTCTGTGCTCATTTTTTTATTCGAATAAAATTAGACTTTGGCCTCACGGCCTATTTAAAAAACACGTTTATTATATAAGTAAACAATTAAAGCCCCGTATATGTATGGGGAGTGATTGCTCTTAACTCTTTTTTAATATCTTCGCTTACATTCAATTCTTCGATAAACTCTTTAATAGAACTTTCTGTAATAGCTTGGTTGGTGCGGGTTAACGCTTTCAAAGCTTCATACGGATGCGGATAAGCCTCACGGCGCAGGATGGTCTGAATAGCTTCTGCCACTACACTCCAACAATTATCCAAATCACGATAAATAGCCGGTTCGTTCAATAACAGTTTGCGCAATCCCTTCAAAGAGCTCTGGATGGCAATCACGATATGACCGAAAGGTACACCGACATTACGCAACACTGTTGAGTCTGTCAAGTCACGCTGCAAACGGGAAACAGGAAGCTTCACTGCCAAATGTTCCAGAATAGACGTTGCTATGCCCAAGTTACCTTCTGCATTTTCAAAGTCAATCGGGTTCACTTTATGCGGCATGGCGCTCGAACCTACTTCTCCGGCTTTGATCTTCTGCTTGAAGTACTCCATAGAGATGTACTGCCAGAAGTCACGATTCATATCCACCATGATGGTATTGATACGCTTCATAGCATCAAAAACAGCAGAGAGGTTATCATAGTTCGAAATCTGCGTTGTATATTCTTCGCGTTCCAGTCCCAGTTTTTCTGCAACAAACCGATTGCCGAATTGTTTCCAGTCATATTGAGGATAAGCCACGTGATGCGCATTGTAGTTTCCGGTAGCACCGCCAAACTTAGCGGTAAGCGGACATGCTTTCAACATAGCCAACTGACGTTCGAGACGGTAAACAAATACCATCACTTCTTTACCCAGACGGGTAGGAGAAGCCGGCTGACCGTGAGTTTTGGCAAGCATCGGAATGTTGGCCCATTCTGTCGCATAGGTTTTCAACTGTGCAATCAGCTCTTCAATCAACGGGTAATAAACCTGATCCAATGCCTCTTTGATAGAAAGAGGAACAGACGTATTGTTAATATCCTGAGAAGTCAGTCCGAAGTGGATAAACTCTTTATAATCATCCATTCCGCCCATCTTGTCAAACTCTTCTTTCAGGAAGTATTCTACGGCTTTCACATCGTGGTTAGTTACACTTTCGATATCTTTAATGCGTTGTGCGTCTGCTTCGGAGAAGTTACGGTAGATATTCCGTAAAGTTTCAAACACGCTACTATCGATTCCTTTCAATTGCGGCAAAGGAAGTTCGCACAAGGTGATAAAATACTCCACCTCTACCTGTACACGGTATTTAATCAGTGCAAATTCAGAGAAATAAGCTGCCAAAGCTTTAGTTTTGCCTCTATATCGACCATCAATCGGGGATATGGCCGTTAATACATCAAGTTCCATACGTTTTCTTAGATAATTATCAGACTGCAAAATTAACTCTTTTTCCTGAGTTATAAGATAAAAGGAGAAAGAAAGTTTGTATAAAAGAGGTAAGAAATAAAAAAAGTCTCACGAATTTCTTCGTAAGACTTCCTTTTTTGTGTGGGCGTTGACGGATTCGAACCGCCGACCCTCTGCTTGTAAGGCAGATGCTCTGCTTCGGCTTCGAAGGCTAACGCCTTCAAAGCTACCAGCCAGCTAAACGCCCTTTTCGCAGTTTTTATACGATAGTCTTACGACCTCTTTTTGCCACTGGTTTACATATTGGTTTACACCGCCATGCAATCAAGATAGATTAATACTAAAATTTATCGTTAATTACTATATGCAAAGATAACTCTATTTCTCCGTGTTTGCACATAGAAATCAATAAAAAAACAGCAAATGAATTTCTTCAAATGCTGTTCTTTCTATGCACGATAGGATGATTTACCTTTTTATCATCTCATAGTTTTCTTCTGAATTCTCATCTGTAGCAGTAATATGTAACTCTGTCTTAGTCAGTTTAGTTATCGTTATCGACTTACCCGCTAACCAACCAGAATCTCTCAAAATAAGCTTATTACCATTAATAGAACTTGCAAAATAATAAGTATGGCTACCGTCACTATATCCTCCATTGCCGTCTGTATCTTCAAAGAAGATATATTCTCCAGAGACATCCTCTGTCCAATTCTCCTTTTGATTATTGTCATCATACTCCCAACCATAACATTTAATCATATCCCAAGTACCTTGAAGATTAGCCAAAGAAATTTCGACTGAATTTTCTTCTTCATCATCGTCGCTACAAGAAGTAAAACCTGCACATAAAGCAATAACCAATAAAGTTGCAAAAAATCTAAATGTTTTCATATTCTGTAAATAATCTTTTCGTTAATAATTTAATTTGTAGTATAAGCTGCTCAAAAAATGAGTTGGCTACTTAAAAGATAGTAGCAAAAGTTGTTTCTTAATGTCTGATTCGTAGTTATATATCGTTTTATCTACCCTGTTCCCTTTGGATAGTATTATACAATGAGAAAAGCGTGGGAACTTGAATATCACAGTTCAGAGGTATCGCCAAACACCCACAACTCAATGATAAACAAGCCCACGCCAAACGATATATAGACTATCTTAACAAGATAGGTATATAACATTGACGTGAGCGTTCTTGCTTATCACCTTGAGTTGTTCATTAAATTGGCGATTTTCTGAACAAGGTAATATCTTAAACGCTCTTCGTTAACTAATATGTCCTTTCAGCCCCAACACATTAGGTATCTGAAATTGCCACAAAGTTACGAAAAGCGTTTGTAATAGCAAGAACTATTGTTTATTAAAAGTTGAGAGCTGTCTCTTCTTAGTAAATCCAAGTAGGTAGAAAATTTGTGATTGCCTATATAAGAGCAAAATCTTAAAATTTTCTACCCAACTGATAATTTATACCTATGGCTTTATAAACTGATTTTTTATCCGTTGAACGGTGGAAATACCAATACTTTGTAGCTTAGCTATATTTCTGATTGAATAGCCTTTTCTTAATAAAGCAATGACTTCTTTATATTCTTCTTTCTTCTTATCATCCGTTTTGGTTGAACCTGTCTTTCTGCCAAGTTTACCACCTTTGGCAATATAATTTGCCCTACCACTATTCAAACGGTATTGGATATTACTTCTTTCGATATTTGCCATTTCCGCAAGTACTGTCACCATGATAGATGCTATTGGATTAACTTCTCCATTTGCTTGCAAAGTATATAAGCCCAAGTTCTGTATGTAAACCGATACTTTCGATTCATGCAATATATCTAAAGAGCGAAGAACCTGTAATGTACTTCTTCCTAGTCTTGACAATTCAGACAAAAGTAGAATATCCACAGATTCACGTTTACAGTATTTCAAACATTCTCCTAAAATCTGTCTTTCCTCTATTTTCTTTGCACCTGAAATATGCTCCTGGAATATGTTTACTATTTCTATATCTTGTGAGATAGCATATTTCTTTAAATCCTCTATTTGTCTGCTCGTGTCCTTGTCTGTCATTACTTGAAGAAACACGAGCGTATATTACGGCTGTTTTCATTTTATTCTTTGATTAAATTGATAACATGAAAGAATGTGTTCAAACCACCTTTGCAGATTTATTTGAACACATTCCTGTTTTGAACACTAACGAGGTTTATTCGCTTCCTCAATATCCCATAAGCCAACTAAAAGAATAAGCAAGATTAACGGAACACAACCTGTTATAAAAGACAATACCACCCAAAAGAGCCAAACGAGTATCTTATAATAGAACATGATTCTTTGTTTTACGTAGTTAATAAAATAGGAGAATACCCATTTCTGAATATTCCCCTGTTTAATCAATCAATAAACCACTTATATTTAGTGTCTCCATGCAAAGCGGCATTTATTCCCGTTGCTATTTCGGTTGCATTTACCGCTCTATCCAAGAATGAATCTATATAACTGCTCTTATTTGCTCCAGTCAATAAATTGTACAATTTCCACATACTAATATCATTCCCCAAGCTCCCAAAGTTCTTATCATTGATATATGCTTTTGCAACTGTATTTATCTGCGAATCAGTGATAAGCATTTTAGGAATATCTTTCTGATAACCTTGTGGTAATGATTGATGAAGTCTCATCTTCCCAAGTAGTTGGCAAAATTGATGTTCTGTGAGATATGAGTTACCAAGTGTTTGCATTAAATGTAGATGTTTTGCAGGTTGGTAACTCTGAAACATTTCCAATACTGCCCGATATAAATCCCTTGTATTAGTAACTTCCAAGCAACTAAGAAAACCGTCTGTTGACACACACAAGTTTGTGCATACTTTACAAATAAAGCCAATAAACACTTTAAAGCGTTCTGCTCCTTTCTTTGAATAAAGATTAGTGTGATTATAAGCACGAACACCACCAATAGTTAATATTAACTTATTCCCGTTCACCGTTTCGTAAATCGTAGGAATCTGAATAATAAAAGCACATCTTTCGTAGTAGATAGTCTTATCACTTTCAAGAAGTTGATTAGCGGGTTTGTGTATTGCTTCGGGTATTCTCCCCTTGATAATGTGACTTACACGAATATCGGGCTTATCAATACTTTCACCACTGAAAAACGTATTTGCAGCGTCATAAACAGTATCAATAAATGCAGGGTGAGGAATTGTAAGCTCATTATCTTTGGCAAATACGGGTGTAATACAATCTTCTTTTAAATGTTGCATTGTTACCTCTAACGTATTGGCTTCCAAGAAATGAGGATTCTCTTTCTTTACCTGTGGTTGTTCTTCGATTATTACCGCTTCTTCTGCATATTCACCAAAGTTACTTTCCCTTCTTACCTGTGGCACATTGCCAATAATTTGTAAATTTCTCATAACGAATAAAATTTTAAATGATTTATAAATTGATTACGTGGATTGAAATATATTTCGTTTCTCTCCAACTACCCTCGGGGGGCGTAAAAGTGTACTCTTTTCACCCGTACGTAACTTTCAATTCAGTAAATCATAGGAGAAGTAAGCTGATATATATTTAAGCTCTTATTTTTATAGGTAGGGGGATTATATATAAGTACCTGTACTTTATTGCACGCATATCTTTCTACTCTCCACAAATGGAACTACTTTAGACCATTACAGAATGTGGCATAACCATACAACCAATGTTTGAAAAATGAGTATCATTCATTTTTTAGCTTCCCCAATTATTCGTAAATTTGTGTATCCCATGAAGGAAGGATTACCGTATTGTATTGAGGGCTTATTATCTCCATTTCGCAATTACTACCAATACGGTAATTTACCTTTTTCACAATCTCCCATAGATAAAGCCATGTCTGATAGATTTTATTGCAGTCGCCTATATACTAGTATTAGACGACCTTTCTCATTTTTGTAGCATAACCATAAAAAGTAGGGCAATTTGACGTCTGCCCTACCGCTTGTGGTTATGATCTTTTTTTCATATTACCTACCATGTCAGAAGTATATACCTATCAAGAATTACGTGAATTAGCCTTGAAACACGGAATCAGAGATAATAAAGTCCATATCGGTGTATGGATACAAACACAAGGCTATCAAAAACAGAGAATACAGATTAACCACATTAGAAAAACATTTTATTTAAAATCCCATGATTGAGACAAGAATCCCAATAACACCTGACACAAGTACCACCCTTACAGATGAGACAACAGAACACATTGTTAATCACAAGGTAACAATCAAAATAGACAGAGATTATTTAAGAAAGAAGTATGCAGAACTATACGAACAACTGGCAAAAATAAAGCTGCCGCCCTCTTACAAGAAGAAATAAGTCCTCCGGTATCACCGACAACGTGTAAATCATCGTTAATAAAGCAATACTTACAGCCATTAACCAACGATATATTTATTCATATTTTTCTATTGTCATATAAGTAGCATAATTAAAATAATCGTATTTTTGCAGAAAAAGATTATTATGGTAGCTACAACTATTCATTTATTTATGGCTCTTGCATTATTTCTTATCCAAAACTGGATTGGAAGTAAATCTTATTCAAGAGGATATGTAAAATTTTCCCTATTAGACGATAAAGATGAAGCTTTATCTTTTAATTTTGTTATAAAAGTTTTTGGCCCAATTGTCTATCTTATTATTATGGTTGCAATATTACAATATTTTCATTGCAATCAGTTCCTATTTAACATCATAAATGTTGTCTATTATTATATCCTAATTAGGATTATAACTATATTTTTATACGAGCGTTCAAGTATTGTAAACTGGTGGAGGATAATATTCTATTACTCGTCCATTTTAACAATATCTTCAATTATATGTAGCAAATTCATTAACTCTGTAGATAATCTATTACCTGATTTTTCTGAAATAAAAAATGAAATTTGGCTATTGATAATTATATTTTTATACCAAGTAGGAAACAGAACAGAAGAAATATTACCAAAGGAGCCGTATGAGACTTCAAGGGCTTATCTACCAGAGCTGAAACAAAGAAAGAAAAGATATATCCTAAAAAAATATTCACATTACAAGAAAGAATATTGGAATATAATAGACAAAATTTCCAATCAAAACATACAAATAAACACTACAATTATTGCCATTCTAATTTTTGAAAATTTCAATAGACCACCAATTATTAGATTTGTCGAGCGTTGTCTAATTAAAATAACAAAGAAAGAAATGACGTTAGGGATAATGCAAGTATCTTCCAATAGAGCCATAAGTGATACTCAAAGTGTTGTTATAGGAACAGAAAATCTTTGTTCTAAATTTCGAAAGAATCAAAAGGAAAGCGAAACAGCTAGATTTCGACTAATGATAAAGCATCATTGTCCAGATAGAAAATATATTCGACAAGTTTTATTTATTACCAAATGTATTATTGATAATCTAGATAATCGCTATGATTATAGTGACTTGTATAGTGAAATAGAACATGAATTTGAGCTTTATGAAACCATTTAATATTGAAAGTATGGATAATAAGAATAATAACGTTAAAAATTATATTGAACAAGGAAAAGAATTAAAGAGTGGACAAATAGCATCAAGCCATTTAATTAAAACTCTAGAAATCTACGGTTTCATTCCTGTTAAAACAGGAAGAATCATCTATAATGAAATTATAGATATCCACCCAAGAATAGATACTTTCGCTGTATATAGTAATAGAATCGTATCAGATAGCAAAGCACTACCATACTATAAAAAAATTTCATATAACCAGGAAGACATTGAATGCGACGTAAAATATGTCTATTCTCCTAATTTAAATTACGATGTAATATTAAAATGTCTTTCTTATTTAGATACTGGTAGATGCAATGGTTTCAAAACACATGACGAAGCAATTAAGTATATCAGCAGTATCATAAATAACAATATCGTTGTTTTTAAAACAGAATCGGGAGAAAACGAGCAAGTAAACACCAAATTTCATCTTGGTAATAAACATCAAGCTTTTCATATAGCACCTAAAGGTTCATTTGTTATGTATAGACAACCCCATGATAATGAACTTGGGTGTTTTTGCTTTGAATTCCAAGTTCTATGTCGATATGTAAACCATATCACAGGCAACGTTTCATACCTAATTTTAAACCCTTCTGAAATAAATATATTATGATAGTTTCGCAATTCTATTCTCTATCAGACACTTTTAAATTTGGTCAATACAAGGGCATGGCATTAAGCGATGTTATTGACTGGGATTATCAATATATTTATTGGTGCATGAACAGCATTTCCAATATGGAATTTCTAATTTATGATTCTGCAATAGAAGAATTAAAACAAGTCTATCCCCATTTTTATATATCTAATGATTTTGAAAACAAAAGAATACAAAGATTAGAGGAAGCTAGTAATATGACTACCATGTTAGAAGACAATAATGATTTCTACTACGATAGTGACTATTTTGAAAATAAAACTAATGAGAAATATAATGGCTTCTATGCACAAGATGAAATGGGATACAATGATGATGAAATAGACACTATTTTTGACGGTAATCCAGACGCTTATTGGAATATTGATTGAATAATAAAAGCCGCAGTTGAGCACATTTGTAAGTGTACTCGCTTGCGGCTATTTTTATGGTTTAAAATTAATCAATAAATCTCTTAATCAAATATCCCCTAGTTGGCTTTCCCTCGATTCGTTGAGTTCCAGCTTCCAGTTCAACCCATTCTTTTAAGTCCATAGGCTTCTTCATTCCAAATTGTTGTGCAATCGCCTTCAGTTCCTTAGAAGGCATAAATGCACCAATCGTTAATAATGTTTTTAGGCGTTGACCAATATCACTATCAGCACAAATATTCTCTTTTTTTAAAGCTTCAAGAGCAACTTTTACAGCCTTCATACTTCTTAACTTTTTCACCTGTTCCACTCCCAATTTACACAAAGCGTCTCTTATGAAAGGATATTCTTTTTCAATGCTCTGTTTTGCTTCAATATCCAAACAATATTTCATATCAGCATACAAGATAAATGTTTCCAAGAATGTAGGCTTCTTACAAACAGGCTTTATAAAGTTGTCGTCTAGTTGCACCCATTCCACTTTGGAATGTAATATACCTGCCCTCTCATATTCAGCAACTAAATCTTTCTGTGAACGATATATGCTATTCATTAACCTATAATTATAGAGCACAACTTTAGCTGCCATATCATTAACAATAAACTCATCATTTTTTTCATCATATTTGAGAAATGAGGATTTACCTAAATCTGACTTTTGTTGCTTCTTTGCTCCTATCGAAAGTCGGTTATATGCAGTAGCTCTTTCTTTAGCATATTCCAACTCTTTTTCTATCTCCTTTTTTGCCTTCCCATAATTTTCATAGTAGTCTTTTGGTCTTGTATTAAAAATATGAACAACCAAATTTCTAAACGGATTATTGGTATTTCTTATTCTCCCTGCAATTTGGGGGATATCCATATCAACGCTTAATAGAGTATGTTCATTATGAATATTACTCACGACATAACAGATACCTGTTTCAGAATAAAAATCCACTCCTTCAAACGATTTGGAAGTTATGAAATTAAATTTCTTTGGCGCATCCGTAGAACTAGATATCTGATATTCCCCTAATGTTCTACGGTTCTTGTCTTCATCAGCACAAATAATCCTGCAATCATCATTTGTAAGATGAGTATATTCTAATATTTTCTTTATTTCTGTGACACTGTTTATAAAGAAGTAAGCTTCGTATGATTTCAATTCATCTTTTTTTATATATCCCTCTCTCTGATACGCTTTAATAAGATTTGCAGTAAGCATATAAGCTCTATTGGTTTTATAAGGTAGAATCGTTAAAGGCTCTATATGTTTCCAATCAGCAATATATTCTTCCACGTCTTTTAAAGCATTCGGTTTGAAATCCATAGCAATTGGAGTAGCAGACATAAAACAATATGATTTAAACTCATTAAAATGTTCCAATACTCCTTCTACGGCTTCTTTTCTATAAGAATATATTTTCAAGAGATTATGATATTCGTCAACTAATAACCTATACTCTTTGGGGATAATAAGAGAAACTAGAGAAGGTATCTTATCATAAGTACACATTATTTTTTTCGTTCCTTCTTTAGAAAGATATTCTTTTAATCCTTTCTTTAATGTAGGAGTGAATGTACCATACAATCCGAAAAGATTTCTAACCGGACTCAATCCTGCCTTTCTATTTTCAGCCTTCCACACAATACTATTTCCGTTCTCATCTTTAGGTGGATAACACTTGTTTTCTATTAATTCAGTGGTAGGAACTACAATCACATAATTCTCACCATTTTTAAGAGCAATTGTTGTTCCGCCACAACCTGTGACTACCTTATTAAAGATACAATTATGAGGAAGGTCTTCTAAATCAAGAAAGCCGTCATGTTCTTGGATTTCTAGTTTTTTCATATCTATTATTCAGAAAAAATTGTAACGCTATCATCGACTACAAAATTAATACTTTATAAATACCTGTACTACTATTTTCCTGACTTTCCATATTTTTTATATAGCTATAATCTGCAAAAAAATGTAACGAGAAAAATCGACAAAAAATAGCATCCTCAAATAGGACATTTTTCAAACAAGGTCTATAAAAGTATTTTTCCGGTAAAAATGTCCTTCACATTATAATATTTCTTCAATCAGCAAATAACATCTTTCACCTTTGATTTTACATTCGGACACCATAAAAAAATCGCATATAGTCTTACTTGTTATGGCTTTAGGGGGATATATATTCAATAGAGCATAAATTCTCTTTATTTCTTCTTTGGTATATTTACGAGTGTATTTTTGACCAACAGTAAATGAGTTCTTTATTAAGCGAATTACCTCCGTTCCGGTTGCCTTCTCGCTGTATTGCTTCTGTATCATGGCTTCCGTGATTTTCTTCTTGGAATATTTGAGTTTTTCAATCACTTCTTTACCTACCGTATCATAAGCTTCAACAATAAATGAATCAGCCGCAATTAAATCCCGCTTGTATTCCAGTTCCATTTCAGTAACACAATCTCCCAACATCTCCAACTGGCGGACTATCTCTTTACGCTTGTCTTTAATGGATTGAGATTTATTTTCCCTCTTTAACCGCTCGCTATCACCCAACGGACAATAGTAGCCCGCATGATAAACAATAAAAGAATCACAGTTATCGTATGCTTTATATAGAGAATTTTCATCATAGAAATAATTTTTCATCAATTCCTCATCCATGTAGTTGTCTATTGCAAACCAATTCTCTCTCCCGTTCCTATCAAGCATCCTATTGAAAGGAAGACTTTCCAATGCAGCACGATAAGCATCACGGGAAGCCCTGTCTGTTGCACAATCATAAAAGTTCTTCATCGTTCGGTATATCTCCTTACTGCAAATAAGATAACCTTTTATTTCCTCTTTGCTTCTTTGGGGCAATCCTTTTTTGGTATTACTTATATAGGTAATTGACGAAACTCCATTTCTGAATCGTCCTACTATCTGAATTGCGTCTGTATATGGGTCTATCATAGTATGTTCCGCAAAATAGACATCGGTCAGCATTATAACATGAGGTTGCTCTTCCAACTCCATATCCACAGCATTGAAAAAGCGGCTTGTGAAAAAGTTGTACCGCTTCATTTTATCCTTGTTCCACTCTTCATAAACATTACAGAATCTATTCTTTTTTAGTTTATCAACACTTTTTGGAGCACAAAAAACTGCGGAATCTTCCAACAGGTCTAGTTGCTTCATCAATGAATATATAATATCGGTTGAATTGATAAACACACAAATGGGAAGTGGCGCAGCTTCTTCATTGTCTAGTTTGGATAATACAGTTTTTAATGCTTGCAGTGTATTATTCGTATGATGCAGCCAAAGTTCCTTTTTATAATCGAAGGTCGGCTGTATTTCTATCATTTTAAAATTCTGTTCCTTAAATCGAGGGTCATTCAATTCTATTGGTGTGGCAGAGACCAATGCTTTTTGGTCAAATTTAAAGAAATCATCTATCGGTAGTGTTATGTTATTCCGGTAATCCGCATCCTTCACTAGCTTATGACATTCATCAAACAGAAGAAAACAAGAACAATGCGCACTCATTTCCAGTTCTTCAAATGCGTCCTTTACTTTCTGAAAACTTTCGGGAGTAGTAAGTATCTTATAATACTTATTCTTACTCTTCTCCAAATATTTTACGATATCGTCAGTATATACACCTTCATATACTCCGAACAGATTATCATCTTTATGCTTAGGGTCATTGCACTTACCGATAATAACAGGAACATTCGATTCAATGATAATCGAGTTACGTTTTGCCGTGATTTCTCCATAGGTAGCGCCAAGTCCGGTCAACTTCTTATAAAGAATTGTATTCGTGGGAATTTCGGGAAGAACTTCGGTAAGGTATTGCACCCTACCGAGCTCATTAAGATTAATTTCTATTGTCATCTTCCTCATTAATGTCTATCACATCCATTCCTTCATTTTCGTATTCTTCCTGCTTGATTGCATCAA
>NZ_QVLZ01000100.1:0-2710 GCF_003435205.1 Bacteroides sp. AF32-8BH
GTATTCGGAACCATTACAGCACCATTAATCGTAACCGTATTATTGTTTTTCGGGATAGAAATTACATCACCTTCATGCAAGACAATATCTGCTGTACTACCAGGATTCGCTAATGCTTTCTCCAAATCAATACCGACTGTAAAATGGTCCTCTACGCGAACACCCAAAGAGTCCATCATAGCTTCACCCAACTGTCTGCTCATCAAACGGATTACATCACTCATGCGTTTCTTTTCACTAGCATTGGCCACACGAGTCAATTTGGCACCACGTAAGTAGGCATAATTCGTTGCACCTCCAGCTTTATTAATCAAGTCTGAAAGACGTTCTTCACGACTGGTCATAGCATAAGAGCCTCCAAACAGAATTTCACCTTCAACAACTACATTCTGTTGAGCTTGATAACCCGGACTACGACGTACATAAACTTCATCATAAGGTTGAAGGACAAAGCCGGGAGTTCCATCTACAATAAAGCCTTCTTTCAAGGAGAATGTATATATCTGGCCGATAGTATCGCTATTTACAGTACTGTGGGGATTCTTAATTCTACGGGATACATCCACACGGACTACAGAAGCGGCTTCACGCAATCCACCTGCCTGAATAATCAAGTCTTCAAGGGTCATGTTATCTGCATAAGGATAAGAATCCGGTTTGGCTACTTCACCATGGATTACGACGTTGCCTCTGTCTTCCAGGTCATGAATACTCGGAATATAAAGGATATCGTTTTTCATCAGGATGATGTTTTGGGAAGTACCGTCCATAATGGCTTTAATGTCTACTGGAACAACTTCGGTAGTCAGATCTTCACGCTGGCGGTAGAGAACGGCACGGTTCAAGAAAGCATCACCGGTCAGTCCTTGAGCTTCGTTTACCAGTTCACGGACAGTATTCAGTTTTCCATTCAACTGGTAGATGCCGGGACGATAAACAGCTCCACGGATTTCAAGTTTGTTGATGAAGCGGTTAAGGATGGCTTCAGCGGTCACAACATCACCGTTTCGCATTTTATAGACACTATAGTCAAGGTCTTTGACTGTGTTTACTTCATATTCCTGTCCATTCTGGCGTACGACACGTAAGGAACGGGTGTAGGCGTCGGCTTCAAAGCCACCGGCATAGCTGATAAGAGTGGATAGACTCTCATCCTTTTTCATCTCGAAACGCATTGGGCGTTTCACTTTTCCGTCGATCTTAACCAATACGTCATAGGCGGGGACTATTACTACATCACCTTCCTGAAGACGAATGTCATCCTGAATGTTTCCTTTCATGATAAATTGGTAGACGTCGATCGTGGCGATATTTTTGCCGTTACGTACCAGCTGGACATTGCGAAGGCTTCCTATGTCACTGACTCCACCCGCACGGTAAAGCGCATGGAAGACTGTAGCAAAAGAAGAGAGGGAGTAAGTACCCGGTTGGACAACCTCACCCATTACATTGATCTGGATAGTACGTATGCTGCCCAAAGTCAGACGGATGTCAGAGGTGGGATCATTCGCATTATTAAGACCATTATATATCTTGTTTAATGTCTTTTTGAGATAGTCATTGGCTTCAGCAATAGTTAGTCCGTTCAGGTTGACAGGACCTATTTTCTGAATGTTGATCGTGCCGTCAGGAGAAATATGTTGGCGGATAGTGTTCTGGCTGGCTCCCCAGATATCAATAATCACTTCATCACCGGGACCCAGACGATAGTTCAAGGGAGTGGAGATGTTGACGCTCGGTTCAAAAGTCAGGTTACGGGTGTTGAAAATATTTCGTCCGAAAACCTGATTGCCACGTGCGAGGTCTTGAGTGCTCAGATGGTCTTCCAGCATATCGGAAGTGTTTTCTTTCATTTCCTCACGAAGGCGTGATTCATTGACATCGGTACCTGTTGCATTGGAAGCGTTGACATTGTTTTGCTGCTCATAGAGTTGCTTCACACGAGTTGCCTGTTCTTTGGTCACACCTCTACGTGCCAGTTCAGAGGCTAGTTGTTTCTGTTCTTTACCCTGGCGGATGCCATCCTTTACATATTCAAGAACTTGGGAGTCGCTCATGCTTTGAGCCATTAAAGGAGAAAAAACTCCCAGCAACAGAATGAATAGAAATACGTTAAATTTTCTTCGTGTTGTCATTGGTGATTTTTGTGGATTCTACATAACCGATTGGCATATCTACACAAGCACAGCCAAGCATATTTAAACGAACGGCAATCTTACTCTTCCCGCCTACAGTCACAAGTTCGCCAACAAGTCCACTCAAAGGACCTTTTATGACACGAACTTTCTCACCACGCGCTAGTGGAGTATCATTCATACAGACTGCTTCTTCGGAATAATCGAGCATGAAACGGAAACGGGCCATCTGCTCGTCAGGAATAACGGCAGGAGTGCTCTCTCCACGCATCACCATATAACGGCTGACCGTAGAAAATGAAAGGACTTCCATACGTTCTTTTGGATTGACATGTACAAAAACCATCATTGGGAGTAAGACTGTATCAACCATCTTACGACGGTCACTCCATTGATGAATTTGCTGCTGAACGGGAACAAAAGAATCAATTCCCATCTTAGACAAACGCTCGGCAACTTTCTTCTCGTGGTGCATTCGAACGAGTGCTACATACCAGCGTTTTGAGTGTGCTACGCCTTCCCCTGTCCCACTACTAGGCCCGGCATTTACTGATTTCGGTTTCGTTAAAATCATA
>NZ_QVLZ01000101.1:0-2555 GCF_003435205.1 Bacteroides sp. AF32-8BH
CCATTTGTTAATAGCATCCAATCTGTTATTCTGTTTAATGGTATCTTCATTTCTACATAATTTGATTTGCCGAATAACAGAGTTCTGCATAATTGAATCGGATTTGAAAAGCAGTTCTAAAACGGCTTCATAACATTTGGAATATCTGGACAATTCATCCAATATATTTGCGTCTTTTAGAATATACAGGTTGAAATTGTACACAAATGACTTGTAACTGAAAATCTCCGACTGTAATGCTGCTGCATCAAGACAAGTATAAAACAATTCCTTATCGTGCTGATATAGCCACATATAATCAGATGGGTTCAGGTTGTAGTGCAATAAAGTTTCCGAACGGACAAATGGAAGCCCCGTATTTGAGCCTACCAGATAACGGTATGTCTCATTGACTATTGACTCAACTATTTCAATGGATTCTGATTGTTTGTCCGATTCCCGTATTTCTGTAAATGTATCGGCAATAAGAACTTCCACATCCTGCGATTTGTAATATATACCGTTTTTTTGCCAGCGGAATCTACGGATATATTCTTCAGAAGTCGGACAACAGAACAGTAAAGTATTTAACAATCGGTTCAGATATATTCGCTTATCTGGAATATGACAACGGTGTAACCCTATTATGGAGCCATAAGCGTATAGCTTTCCAAACTCGTTTTCCTCCGAATTTGAATTTTTAGGCATGTAATACAACCGCACAATATTGGAAATGAAATAATATATATCAAGATATTTCAATGTATCAGCCGATTCTCCATATTTGTTAAGTAAATGCCGCTCCAGTTTCTCGCCATACCATAAGTAGCCATCGGGATTTATTTGAAACAACCGATGAAACTTAGGTCTTGATAATGAAAAGTTCTTGTTTCTACTTTTCATTCGTTCCAGTAAGGCGACAATAATTCTATTCGTTATATCCATAGCTGTAATGTTTGGTGGCTAACCGACCTTTAAGGGGAGGTTGAGCCGCTTGTTAATCGTCTTTATTGGATTGAATGTATTATTAAAGATACTTCGTCTTTTTGATAAAGATAAGTTTTTATTATACAAGATGTTTTTTGTAATGATAAAAAAACTTTAACCGACGCTTCACAATAGGGAGACAAAGAATCAAATAGGACTAATTCAGTAGAATCCCATTTTACTTCAACTTCTTCTATCGGTTCTGCCCCAGTTACTATATCATTCTCCAGAAGTTTTTCCACCGTTAGATAATCGGGAGCATACTTCCAACGAATTATTAAAATTGCTCCATCTTTATTTACTATGCGTGTAGCCATCGGTTCATCTCCCATTACCAATAAGACATGATTGTCTATATAGATTTTCCCCAAGTAATCTGTTACGCTACATATAGCATTGTAGTTTTCTTGACCCTTCCATTGATGGGCATATTGTTGCTCAACAATGACAAATGGGCTTCCTGATGTTTCAATCCAATTATTCATATTTTTCTCAGCGATTAATGTTTGGCAGCGTGCCGCTTGTTCAGTCGGTTTGCTGTTTGTTATCGTTGTTAAAGAATCTTCTTACATCATAATTTGCGATAGTTCTTGCCAATGATTTAGGAGATACTCCATAGTTATTTTTTATATCGGGATTAGCCCCATTTTTCAAAAGTTGTTCGATAAAGAAGCCATCTCCACGGTATCGCATAACGGCTTCCCATAAAGGAGTATTCCCATTTACATTTTGTATATCCAAATCTGCATTGCTATTCAGGAGTATTTCAAAAATATCTTGTAGCTGACACTGAACAGAAAGATATAATGCAGTCCGTCCGTCTTTTCTTTTATCATTTATATCCAATCCTTTTTTTATAAATTCGGATATAATCACACCTGCTGGATGTACAATACTATCATAGTTCATTATATAATAATGAAGTAGATTACTGCCATATTTGTCTTTACTTTTTATGTCATAATCTATTAGAGTCTGCATGAACTTATTTGAGTTATCACTCAATAATTCAAGTTTCATATCTTCTATTGTTTTCATTTTTTTTATTCTAATGTTGACAACGATAATGTTCGGCAGCGTTCCGCTTATTCAGTCGATCTGCTGTTTGTTATCAACTTATATTTTGTCTGACAACACCATGTTCATAAGCCAAACTATCACATTCTTTTTGCATATTGGTCAGAACATCTTCGACCACTTTTAAGGAAACTTCTTGTGGTACATTTATGGATACGAATGAAGAGAGATTAGAAATCTCTACCTTGCATCCCATATCAAGTAGTTTGTCTCTGACCATCTGCATACGTTTATCGTTAAAATGTACCCTCAATGTGCTATTTCCAGAGGGATTCACTATGGATTGAAAATGATATTCGCCATCTTCTTCTGTAACACATATCTCATCCCCCAAACTGATTCCATAGGTATAGAATGGCACATTATCGACAATATAGGTATCATTACTTGCCTTTTTGCACCACAAACCTTCAATAGAAAATGGTGGATAGCCATCTTCATCTTGTTCCAAGTGAAATAGCACTTTTATATGTTTGTCTTTTTTCATTTTATTCATTAATAAGTTGATAATG
>NZ_QVLZ01000102.1:0-2491 GCF_003435205.1 Bacteroides sp. AF32-8BH
CTCCGCGATTCTATATAGTGTATTAAAATAAAAAGGCTAATGATCCCTTTTTAGTCATTAGCCTTTTCCCATCTGTCAGGAAGCAGTTCCCTGTATTTTTCAATTGGTGTGTTCGGTTGCCATTCGGCTGTTCTGTTTATCACATCCGTGAGATACTCAAATAGATTCACTTTATGCATCCTACAAGTGAGTGCTATCGTATAGAGTATGGCGCCTCGTTCGGCCCCCTTATGGCTGCCGAAGAACAATGAGTTTTTTCTTGATAAGGATATGTACCGGTTCATCCGTTCAACCATATTGTTGTCCAGATAAGTGTCACCATAATTAAAGATGTCCACCACTGCATTCCACTCATTGCGAAGATAGGTAATGGCTTCCTGCAGTTCGCTCTTAGGTAATAAATCCCCCCGTTCTTCTATTTCATCAAGCACATCTTTTATTTCTCCGAGTATGTCCGGCGCATACTTTTTTCGATGCATAAGATTCTGTTCTACCGTCCATCCCTCAACCCCAACTTTATGCTTATGCTCGTTTTGATAAAGTGCGTTTATCAGCTCCACGATCCTTTTTGCATCCGGGTCCTTCTCACCGCAATCTATAAATTTCCGTTTTATATGTTGCAAGCACGGGATGCGTGTGATATTGGGATAAGCATCGCTTTCGAGCTTCCGGTAAGGTGAGTAACCATCGCTTTGTATGATACCTTTGCAACTGCCTAATTCGTTAAGAATAACTCTTTCAGACCGGGAGCCGTCATCATAGAGCAAGTATATCATCCTGGTGTTTATGCCGACAACCACCCAAAGATATCCCTTCCTGACTCCTTTTCCCTTGCTGTTCTTTTCCGGGACGAGTATTTTGTAATAGGTTTCATCGGCTGCCTTATAAGGATCACTCAAAGCTGTCTGCCGGATGCACTTATAAAGATTTTCGAAGAGGTTTGAGGCTTTCTCTATCAACTTATGAGCCGTAGGTTTCTTCAGCGTAAAGCCATGACTCTCGAAGTAGTTGATGATTCTTTCAACAGGTAGCGATTGTATATAACGTAATTCCATCAATCCGGCAATAAATGAACCGTCATAGCTGGAATTCAAGAAGGCCGAAGCCGGTGTTTTTCCCTCAAACAGGCGACCTTCTTGCGTATAGGTGTGTATCTTGTAGACATGCTTGATGAAGCGCATGGGTACACATTCATAGCGGACGCATATTCTGGGAACAGTGGTCAACAACCGGGCCTTATTGATGTCAAAATCGGGATCATCGGGATAAACGACATGTTCTTCTTCCTCCATCTCATAATGCATGTCACGTTTGGCCCCATTGTTCTTTCTTGCTTTACGCTTATCTGCTTTTTCCGCTTCTATCTTCTGCCGCTCTTCTTCGGATATGGCAGATTGGGGAGCCTGTTGCCGTTCGGATGTGTTGGATACAAGTTTGGCGAGTCCCTTAGTAAGGCGCTGTTGCTTGCTAAGAGATTCGCCTTTTTGAAGGAGTGCCTCTTTAAGGGAAGAAACCTCCTTTATCAAAGCATCTATTTGGTCCAAGAGTCTGTTGTTGTCATCTCGTAATCCCTTGATTTGTTCCTTCAATAACTCTATGATCTCATCCTTTTTCATGGCATAAAGATATAAAAAATCAACGAATTGGCCAAATAAACCGGATGATATCTTTAGCACAAATAACTAATAATCAGAATGTTGAATTAGATCCTAAAACGCTTTCTCAACCGTACAGACTTTAATGACACTCCATTTAAGATAAAAGACAAAACCTGATAAGAAATCTCGTAATTGCCTGTATTGGGGTTAAATGTCGGTAACTCAAAACTTCCACCTTCGAGGCGCTTGTAGTACAGAAGAAAGCCATCGCCATCCCAACGCAGTATTTTTACACTTTGTCGGTTTTTACCAAAGAATAAAAAGATATCTCCGGAAACGGGAGACAAGTCCTTCATTTCCAATCGTATAATTTTGAATAAACCGTCAATGCCAAGGTTCATACGAACAAAGCCCTGGTACAGATAGTAGCGATTGGCTGATGTTAGAGAATACATAGATCTCCCTCCGTTCTTTCGTAATCGCGCAACATTTTAATAACACCACCGGGTGTGGCCCGTTTGACCGAAATGGTGGTTCCACTGTTAAAGGTGATTGTGATCCCGGCAAGACTAAACTCTTCTTCCGACAACATGGCGGGTGATATTTGAGTGAATGAAGGAGAGGAAGTTGTCGGTTGGGAGGGTTCAACGCCGCCATAATAATCACGGACCACATCTGCCTTGGCTTGTTTAACGCTATAGCCCCGTCTGGACATCCAGGAACTCATACCACCAAAAGTGGTATGCTGATCGCGGCAAACATCGGCTAAAGAACAATTGTAGTCTACTTTCAATACTTCAAGGAAATGTTTCCAAGTTTTTCCAAATCGATTTTCTGCTAAATCCATAATGCTTCATTTTTATACATAGCAAAAATATAAGAATGAAAAAAGG
>NZ_QVLZ01000103.1:0-2377 GCF_003435205.1 Bacteroides sp. AF32-8BH
AGTCTGGGCTTTGCGCATAAAAAAAGGCTGTGTCAGCGTTTTGACACAACCTCCTTTTATAATATTATGAAAGAATGGTTAGTTCTTGTTTGCACGTTTACGTTCGATTTCGTCCAAAATCACTTTACGCATACGCATTGCTTTAGGAGTAACTTCTACATATTCATCTTCCTTAATATATTCCAGTGCTTCTTCAAGTGAGAACTGGATAGGTGGAATCAGGCGTACTTTATCATCCGAACCGGAAGCACGCATATTCGTCAACTTCTTCGATTTGGTTACGTTGATAACCAGGTCGTTGTCATGAGAGTGTTCGCCTACTACTTGTCCTGCATAAACTTCGTCCTGCGGGAAGATAAAGAATTTACCGCGATCCTGCAATTTGTCGATGGCATAAGCAAAAGCTGTTCCGCTTTCCATAGCAATCATAGAACCGTTCGTACGACGTTCGATTTCTCCTTTGTGCGGTTGATATTCTTTGAAGCGGTGTGCCATGATGGCTTCGCCGGCAGAGGCAGTCAGTACATTGGTACGCAAACCGATGATACCGCGTGAAGGCATATTGAACTCAAGATTGATACGTTCACCTGTATTTTCCATCTTGACCATTTCACCTTTACGGCGAGTAACCATATCTATAATTTTGCTGGAATATTCTTCCAGTACGTTGATGGTCAGTTCTTCAATCGGCTCGCATTTCACACCGTCGATTTCTCTGAAGATAACCTGCGGCTGACCTACCTGCAATTCATATCCCTCTCGGCGCATTGTTTCAATTAATACAGAAAGGTGGAGTACGCCACGGCCGGAAACAATCCATTTACCGTCTTCTTCACTTTTTCTTACGCGGAGAGCCAGATTCTTGTCGAGCTCCTTCATCAGACGGTCGTGGATATGACGTGAAGTCACAAACTTGCCATCTTTACCGAAGAAAGGAGAATCGTTGATAGCAAACAGCATACTCATGGTCGGTTCGTCGATTGCGATTGGCGGCAATGCTTCCGGATTCTCGAAATCACAAACAGTATCTCCAATTTCGAAACCGTCGATACCTACCAGTGCGCAGATGTCACCGGAAGAAACTTCGTTTGTTTTCACGCGGCCTAAACCTTCGAAAACATGGAGCTCTTTGATTTTGCTCTTGAGCATATCACCGTTACGTTTCGCAAGCGTTATATTCATACCTTCTTTTAATGTACCGCGATGTACGCGGCCTACAGCGATACGACCGGTATAAGAAGAATAATCCAGAGAAGTAATCAACATCTGGGGAGTACCTTCCAATTGTTTGGGTGCCGGAATATTTTCGATGATACAATCCAGTAGCGGAGTAATACTGTCAGTCTGTTGCTTCCAGTCGGTGCTCATCCAGTTGTTCTTGGCGGAACCGTAGATTACGGGGAAGTCCAGTTGGTCCTCCGTTGCATTCAGGCTGAACATCAAATCGAAAACCATTTCGTAAACTTCTTCCGGACGGCAGTTAGGTTTATCTACCTTATTAACTACCACGATAGGTTTCAAACCGATTTCCAGTGCCTTTTGCAGTACGAAACGAGTCTGGGGCATCGGACCTTCAAAGGCGTCTACCAACAGAATACAGCCGTCGGCCATATTCAATACACGTTCTACCTCACCACCGAAGTCGCTGTGTCCCGGAGTATCAATAATATTAATTTTTGTACCGTTGTAATTGATGGATACGTTTTTGGAAAGAATCGTTATACCACGTTCGCGTTCCAAATCGTTGTTATCCAGGATAAGTTCACCACTATTTTGGTTGCTGCGGAATAAATTTCCGGCCAATAGCATCTTGTCAACCAGCGTTGTTTTCCCATGGTCAACATGGGCAATGATTGCAATGTTTCGAATATTTTGCATATAATACCTATTATTTGGCTGCAAAGGTACGAAAATAGGATTAGAAATATGCGCAATGATAGCAATTTTTTCTTGTAAATCGTTGTGTGATATAAAGATAATGCCTATCTTTGCACGCTCAAAAGAATAATTTATCAATTAAAATTCTAAGAATTATGTATTTAGACGCTGCTAAAAAGCAAGAAATCTTCGGAAAGTACGGAAAGTCTAACACTGACACCGGCTCAGCTGAGGCCCAAGTGGCATTGTTTTCCTACCGTATTTCTCACCTGACTGAGCACATGAAGCTCAACAGAAAAGATTATAGTACTGAAAGAGCGTTAACAATGTTGGTAGGTAAGCGTCGTCGCTTACTTGATTACCTGAAAGCAAGAGATATCGAAAGATATCGTGCTATTGTTAAAGAGCTCGGTTTGCGTAAGTAATCTACTTGTCGCGAAAAGATTTAAGAGGTTGTGTCAAAACGCTGACACAGCCTTTTTTATGCGCAAAGCCCAGA
>NZ_QVLZ01000104.1:0-269 GCF_003435205.1 Bacteroides sp. AF32-8BH
AAACCATCGAAGCCCTGCAAGACAGAATACAGACCATGCAGGCAGACCACAGCCGGGAGATACGGGAAATGCAGCAGAAACACGACAAGGAGATAGCCGACAAGGACACAAGACACAAGCAGGAAATATCGTTTCTGAAAACGGTAATCGCAAAGGCGGCGGCATGGTTTCCCTATTTCCGTGAAATGCTCCGTATCGAAAACCTGTGCCGCCTTGTGGGATTCGATGAAAGGCAGACCGCAACGCTCGTCAAGGGAAAGCCGTTGGAG
>NZ_QVLZ01000104.1:279-2351 GCF_003435205.1 Bacteroides sp. AF32-8BH
CAGACCGCAACGCTCGTCAAGGGAAAGCCGTTGGAGTATGCAGGGGAACTCTATTCGGAAGAACACGGACGGAAATTCACGACCGAAAAGGCGGGGTTTCAAGTCGTGAAAGACCCCACGGACGGGACGAGACTGGTTCTTGCCATTGACCGAAAGCCCATTGCCGAGTGGTTCAAGGAACAGTTCGACAAGCTAAGGCAGAATATTCGCCGACCTATACAACCGCAAAGGAAAAGCAGAGGAATGAAGATATAACCGTTTATCTTGCTGGAAAACAATAAAAAAGTGCCGTTCATGATGTCTTATGAATGGCACTTTTCGCTATATTTGCACCTAAAAGTATATCGGGAGCTATGCCGGATACGTGACGAGCAAAAAACTTTCGGAAAAATACACGTGAATACGGAACTATAAATCAAAATAATATGAGAATAAAAAAAATATTGCCTTTTATACTATTGGTATTCTTATTTATTTCATGTGAAAAAGAAGACTTTGAAATAGAAACCAATAATCAAAGAACAGTTTTTATGTATCTCCCATGGTCAACAAATCTGACAAGTTATTTTTATAATAACATTTCTGATATGGAAGAAGCTATACAAGAAAAAGGATTAGAGAATGAAAGAATTATAGTGTTTTTATCTACAAGCCCTTCTGAATCGGAGATGTTTGAAATAACTTTAAATAACGGTTCGTGTAAAAGGACTATCTTAAAAGAATATGTAAATCCTTCTTTTACCACAGAAGCTGGTTTGACAGAGATTCTCGGAGATATGAAAACATTTGCTCCTGCTGAAAGTTATTCAATGATTATCGGTTGTCACGGCACGGGCTGGCTTCCTGTTGTACAAAGCCGTAGCAAAGCGAAGGAAGATTTTGTTTATCATTGGGATTTTGAGAATGTTCCTATGACACGTTTTTTTGGCGGATTAACAGCAGAATACCAAACAAACATAAGCACTCTTGCTCAAAGCTTATCTAATAACGGATTGTCAATGGAGTATATTCTATTTGATGATTGCTATATGTCATCGTTGGAAGTTGCCTATGAGTTACGCCATGTAACCAACTATATGATTGCCTGTCCAACAGAAGTGATGGTCTTTGGTATGCCATATTCCACAATAGGCAAATATCTCTTATCAGAAAAACCAGATTACAAAGCTATATGTGAGTCATTTTATCAGTTTTATTCTAACTATCAATATCCTTATGGAACGTTGGCTGTAACAGACTGCTCTTACTTGGATGAGTTGGCAGAACTAATGAAATATATTCACTCTAATTATTCTTTTGATAGTACACAAGCTATAAATATTCAGCGTATGGATGGCTACTCCCCTGTGATATTCTATGATTTCGGAGATTATGTACAGACTTTATGTGGTACAGACACAGAAATATATAATAATTTTAAAACACTATTGGAGAAAGTTATCCCTTACAAAACTCATACCAAAGAATTCTACACGGCATCAAGAGGTCCTATTACAGTTGAAAGATATTCAGGAATAACAACCTCTGAACCAAGTACAAATAGCAAGATGGTAGATTACCCAAAAACATCATGGTGCATTGACACACATTAAATTATCACTCTGAACCAAGTTGTGATATAGTCCAAAATCTCCAACGAAGTAACTATCCGTGGGGGGGCTTGACCCTTGCACATATAAAAAGCAAAAAGAAAGCGTTATCGGAGTATTACACAAAAAACAGCTGGCTATTACATAATGAAACAACATACTTGACTGATTGGTACGCTTCTCCTACCATGCGGACAAATCCCGGTAACAAAATGACAAAGCGGACAATGTTCTTAACATGCCAACTTGTAAATGGGATGAATGATTTTCGTTTTTCGCAAGTTGATTTTATAAAATTGCTGCCAACAGTTCGTACTTTCGAAAAAAGATGTTATATTTGCAAATGAAAGAGTTATTTGACAGCATAGCAACGCAAAACGCTGAAATTCGCACAGTTGCCAAATCGTTACCTCTATTTCTCAAATAATTCGCTAATAGTTTATTTCTCAATCGGTTAAGTCAAACCGATAAAAATCTAAAATA
>NZ_QVLZ01000105.1:0-2070 GCF_003435205.1 Bacteroides sp. AF32-8BH
TTTTTTTATATTAAATGTGTATTGTTCGTGCTCGTGTTGAGTATAAGCGGAGAAATATCCGCTCAGGAGAAGCGTGATTCGGTAAGGATCTATTTTCATCAAGGAAAGGTAAATATAGATACATGTTTACTTGACAATGGGAACGAGATGGAGCGGTTTGCTAAAATCTGTTCCGCATTGAACGACTCCGTCCGTCTTATCAGGAAAATTCAAATAATAGGAGGAGCTTCCCCGGAAGGAGGGGGGCTGTTGAATGGAAGGCTGTCTGAAAAACGAGCAGAGGTTTTGTGGCGGTATATATCACCTTATATAAAGATTCCGGTATTGGAGAGGGATTTTCATTTTTCGGGAAGCGACTGGAACGGACTTATAACGATGGTGAGAGCGGATGTGAATGTTCCGGAGAGGGAGGATGTCCTTCGTTTGTTGGAGAAGATCGTCCGTTTGGAAAACCAGGACAGCCCTTATTGGGGGGGAGAACTGAAAAGACTGAAAGGGGGGAGGCCATACTCATATTTGTATAAATTCCATTTTCCGAAACTTCGTTCGTCGATGGTGAAAATATGCTATGATAGTGATCCGATAAATCCCGTCAGAGATACGGTATATATACATACACGTGATACGTTGTGCATCCATGATACCGTTACCGTCATAGCTCCGGTAAAGAAACGGCCGTTTTGCATGGCGGTGAAAACAAACTTGCTTTATGACGCTGTTTTGATACCTGACATCGGGGTTGAGTTCTGTTTGGGGAAGAACTGGTCTGTGGCCGGGAATTGGATGTATGCCTGGTGGAAAAGTGATCGGAAGCATAATTATTGGCGTATCTATGGGGGAGATGTGGAGTTGCGCCGCTGGTTCGGTCGGAGAGCGGTGGAAAAACCGTTTTCCGGGCATCATGTCGGATTGTACGGGCAGATCGTCACCTATGATTTCGAATTGGGTGGGAAAGGTTACTTGGGGGATAAATGGAGTTACGGGGGAGGCGTGGCTTACGGCTACTCGTTACCTGTGGGACATCGGTTCAATGTGGATTTCACGTTGGGAATCGGCTACCTTGGAGGATCGTACAAGGAGTACATCCCTTTGGACGGTCACTATGTATGGCAGACCACTAAAAACCGCCGCTGGTTCGGCCCGACCAAGGCGGGTATCTCTTTGGTGTGGTTGATCGGGCGGGGGAATTATAGCCGGAAGAAAGGAGGCAGGCAGTGATACGGATACGCTTTAGTCTGGTGTTCATATTTTTATGGATGGGACTGACGGCTTGTGAGCATAAGGATTTATGTTACGATCATCCGCACTTTGCCACGGTGCGGGTAATATTCGACTGGACCAAGATTTCCAATCATGACAAGCCTGAAGGCATGAGGGTCGTATTTTATCCGACCGACGATGAAAGCAACACGTGGATATTTGATTTCCCCGGAGGAGAGGATGGGGAAGTGGAGCTCCCCGAGAATGATTACCGGGTAATTTGCTTCAACTACGATACCGACGGGATGGTTTGGAAAGAAAACGGCAGTTACACGCTTTTTACTGCCGATACGCGTGATGTTCGGTCGCCGGATAACCGGACAATGGCCGTCACCCCACCCTGGCTGTGTGGCGACCATATAGACAGAGTTATCCTCAAGGACATTCCGGGAGGAAGCGCGGAGATAGTACGGCTGACTCCCGTAAACATGGTATGTCACTACACGTATGAGGTGAACGGTCTTCGGGGACTGGACAGGGTGGCGGATTTGCGGGCCGCTCTTTCCGGCATGTCCGGCTCGCTTAACATGTCCGGCGACAGTTTGCCCGCCGGTCTTTCGGAGAGCCTGCTCTTTGATGGAATGGTTTCACGGAATCAGATTATAGGCGGATTCTATACGTTTGGACATTCCGCACTTGAAGGAGAGCCCAATGTTTTCCGGCTGTATCTCAAGAACCGTTCCGGCAGCATGTCTGTATTGGAACAGGACGTGAGCGGCCAAGTGCATGATGTCCCGGTAGTGGGGCATGTCGGTGATGTGCATCTGGTGTTGAATTTTGATTATGAGGTACCATCCGAGCCGGGAAGTG
>NZ_QVLZ01000106.1:0-1931 GCF_003435205.1 Bacteroides sp. AF32-8BH
TCTTCTAATCTCTGCTGTATAGCCGCCGAACGGTCTTTCACCCCGTCGGGGTAGTCGATGAGCCTGCGGTTTAAGTACGTGCGTGTGGGGTCGGCGTTCTTCGGTATGATGAAACGCTCGATATGTGCGGTCGTTCCGCTGTCGCTGCCGTGCGCCTTTTCCATGTGTAAAACTACGAAACCCATATATTCTTCCTTTCTTTTTTGGCTTGTGAAACAATGATTTTTTGTATCTTCGGGGGCGGCAAATGCCGTCCCCGATGGGGTGTGCAGAGGGGCTTGCCCCTTGCCTTATTGGGGAATTTTCAGCGATACGTAGTATTGCGGCTCGGAAAATTCCCTAATAAGCTACGGTATTTTCTTCGTAAATACCCTGCGGCGTGCCGTCCGTCTGCCCGTCTGCCTTTCGGCTATGGCTGTCCCTGCCGCCTGCTTGCCCGTAACCCCACCTTATTTTTTTCCTTTCGGTCGGTGGGTGGCGGGGCGGTCGTTTCCGTTTTCAAAGGCTCTTTTGCACGGGGCGGTCGGATACAAGGTTTTCCCGATAAATACGCTCGCAGCGAAGCGAGAGGAAGATTTATCGGGAAACGGTGCAGCCGCTTGACCTTTTAGCCGACATAAAGCCCCGTGCTTGCTTTGCCTTTGTAAACGGAAATGATTGCTCCGCTTTCCTCTGAAAAGAGGAATAGAACCTGCAATATATATCACCATAGTGATAGGTTTGCATGTTGGTATGCTGGTACGTTTGCATGTTGGTATGTTGATATGTTGGTATGTTGGTATGTTGGTATGTTGATATGTTGGTATGTTGATATGTTGGTATGTTGATATATCATCATGCTTGCCAACGGCTGTTGGGCTTGCCGTCCGAAACAACCGACACGAATACCGTCGTTTTCTCTTTTCTCCCGTGTATAATCCTCTCTAATAATGCCTTGCGGACTTTCGCCGCCCCGAACAATTCGATACGGAAAGCGAGGGCGGCTATCGTTTCGAGGTTGTAAACCTCCGCGCTGTATCTGTCCGATATGCGGATAATGCGCTTTATGTCATATATATTCAAAACTCCGCTTTTGCAGAGTGCCTTTATCCCTGCCCGAACCGTCGGGGCGATAACCCCGAACAGTTCGCAGATTTCCCGCTCGGTCATGGCGGTTGCACCTATATCGGTCGGCAGGGAGATATTGCCCTGCCCGTCCATCGTGATAATATTCCTTTCTTCTTTCATCGGTATTCTGTTTTTAATTAGATGGCTCGGCAGATATTCTTCTCCATGTCCTCCAACTTGTGCGACAAGGTTTCCATGTCTTGGCTTATCTTTTGGGCGGTGATTTTGGCGTAAATTTGGGTGGTCTTTATGTTCGTGTGTCCCAAAAGGCGGCTTACGGTTTCGATGGGTACGCCGTGCGACAGAAGCACGGTCGTGGCGTTCGTGTGGCGTGCAACATGATAGGTCAAGCGCACCTTGAAACCGCATTGTATGCCTATCTCTTTGAGTATTTTGTTGCAACTTCCGTTGCTCGGAACGGGGAAAACATGACCGTCCCTTGCCAGCCCCTTGTACTTCTCGATGATACGCTTGGGAACGTCCAAAAGGCGGATGTTCGATTCGGTGTTGGTCTTCTTTCTTCGGGTGATTATCCAAAGGTTGCCGTCGAAGAATGTTTGCAGGCGGTCGGCGGTGAGGTTCTTCACGTCCGAATACGCCAAACCCGTGAACACCGAAAAGACGAACAAGTCCCGTACAAGTTCATGGGTGGCATTCTTCATGGGTGCGTTCATGAGCGTCTGTATTTCCGTTTGGGTGAGGTAGCCCCTATCCACGCTTTCGGGAGAGTTGATATATCCGGCAAAGGGATTGAACGGCAAACGCCCGTCGTTCCTCGCAATGGAAACGATGTGTTTCAACACAATCATGTAGCCCCACACGGT
>NZ_QVLZ01000107.1:0-1850 GCF_003435205.1 Bacteroides sp. AF32-8BH
ATATCGGTAACATGCACCTGTTCCGCCTAACGGCGGCAAGCTGCAAACCATTAGCAACCCCAAATAGATGGAAATGATTGAAGAAACTATAAGAACTGAATTTGAAGCATTGAAAAATGACTTTGAAACCATAAGACAACAAATAGAAAACGATGTTGTCAGAACTGAGTTGTATAAGGGCGAGTTTTATGAACTTACTCCATATTCCTATCAGCGTAATGGTTGCAAACAAGGAAAACCTGTAAAGCGTCCTGATACAATAAAAAGCACCAAAAATCTTTGTATCTACGGATTTAATAATCAAAATCAAATCGTAGAAGTTAAGGTCGGTTGTTCTATTGAAGATCAGTTTTATCACACCTTCTTATATTATACAGACAATCTTGTGAAAAGTATTCTATATGATAATGGAAAACATTTGATGAATGTATGCCATTACTTTTTCGAGGACGGAAAGTTGAAACGGTCACAGTTATGTGGTAAGTATGGTAGCCGTGAAGAAAATTATATCTATAAAGAAAATGCTTTGACACATATTGAAGTAAAACAATATGATATTGAGGGTAATAGTGGTAGTGATTTAATTCATATATTCCAATATCAAGACGATGGGGCTTTAGAAAGTATTACCAAATCATTTCCAAATGGATATTCTGAAATAATCTATAAGACGATAAGAAGTTGCTAACAAGTGGCTTAACCTCCCCTGAAAAGGTTGGTTAGCCACCAGACATTATAAACTCAATAGATGAATAATAAAGAAATTTATATAAAACTGGAAAAAGCAGTTGGCGATAACAACGTGCAGGAAGTGTCGAATATACTCGACCAACATTCAGATCTGGATTTGAATGATGAGAATTTATATACGCTTCATCCACCTTTATGCCGAGCTGCAAAGAAAGGTTTTTATGAAATTTGCAAGACTTTAATTCAATATGGAGCCGATGTAAATTGTATTAAAGATAGATTATTTTCTCCTTTATGGGGTGCTTCGTCTGGAAACCATTTAGAAATAGTCAAACTATTGATAGAAAATGGTGCAGATATAAATGCTTATGAAAGTTCTACAACAGCAGCTTTGAATGAAGTAGCCGCTAAAGGGCATTTTGAGATTGTTCGCTATCTTATAGAGAAAGGTGCGGATATAAATAGGCTTACTACAACTCTACTTTTTTCTCCTCTTGATTGGTCTATTAGTAGTGGACATAACGAAATAAGCCTTTTTCTGAAGGAAAAGGGTGCGTTGTCCAATATCAACCACGATTATGTATGGTCTGAAGTAGGTGGTGGCATATCCCAACATATAGACTGGAATATTGGCAGAGTTATTCCTAACAAATTCAATGAAATGGAAAATGGTGTATTCAATAGGCTTGCGGTTGTTAATAGAGGCAACAATTCGTTATTGTTCAGTGTAGGAAATTTCCAATATACCCAGCCTTATGTGGAGTTTGTTATTGTGCTTCCGTTTGGCTGGAATCCATACTCTAAAATGGAGAAGACACAGTTCCCTTATATGGTAATGAAAGAATTGACGAACCAAGTCCGTAACGGAAGAACATTCTCTGATGGAGATTTTATATCCAAAACAGAGAAAGGGTTCAACGCAATCTCTTGGTCGGAGAAATTGGCTGGATTCTATGTCGTAGATTATAACTACTCTGATACAGCGAATCAATATGATAACAAAGAGGATATGGTTACTCTTTATACGCTTATTCCTGTAAAAGCTACTAAAAAGGGATATAGCGAACACTCTTTAGAAAAATTGAAGTCTAAGAAATGGAAAGCGATTGAATTGAGTTTATAACAAGCGGATTAATCTTCTAAAAACTCGATTATCCGCC
>NZ_QVLZ01000108.1:0-1670 GCF_003435205.1 Bacteroides sp. AF32-8BH
AAGAACTTGTCAAGTTCGTGTTTCTCGGCAAAGTCCTTGACGCTCGCCCTTAATTGCTCCTCACTCTGACAAAGAGTGAGGAGGTTCATAAATTCAAGGAACATCGTGGGGATTTTATCATCCCATAGGAAAACCATGCTTTCAAATCTTACTTCCATAATGTTAGTTGTTAGATGTCGATATTATGCCGCTTTCATCCGCTGGCGGATAAGGTTGGCGTTCTTGTTCACAAGGGCGATGATGCGGTCGTGGTATTCGGAGTTCTCGTTGCATACGCCACGACACTGCACCACCTCAAAAGTTTTTAGTGACACCTCTATCGTTTCAATTCGTTTTCCGTCAATGGTGGCGGATAGGATAAGGGAGTCTTTTCGTTTGTGGTAACCGCCCACACAATGGTGCATCGTCCTTCCTTCCTCTGCCATTTCTTCCACGCTCTCTATGACTTTGACGCAAATAAGGCTGTCGGTAAAGGCAAGTCCGAAGAATATGCCCTTAGCTTTCAGATATTGTTTCTCGTCCTCAATCGCTTTCCTGCGTTGCTGTTCAGTCCGCTCATGTTTCCTTTGCAGGTTGCGCTTTGCCACCAACTTGTCGTGTTCAACTTTGAGGTCGGCAGGGCAAACGTATTTCGGGCTGTTTGTGTCCTTGCCGAAATGACGCAGGAGGTCTATGGTGTCACGCCACATTGAGCCGTCCTCAATGGTATAGCCGTTGCGGATACATATCTTGATTGAAGCCCAATACTCTCCAATATTGAAAGAGTGGTACAGATAGTAGCGCAACATGGGATATTGCCCTGCCTTCAACAGCGTTTCCGCACGGCTGTCCGACAATAATGCCGGTATTAGTTTGGTGGGTACAATGTCGTGGAAATTGCCGTTAAAGCCGTTTCTGCGGAGCGTCGGCAACACCTTATATCTTGGATATATCGGGGAATATGAAATATGGCGGTACGCTTCATTGTCATTGCGGATAGCAAAAGGAGAAACGAATGAGAACGTGTCGATGTAGCATCCCAATGTGCGTGGAATGGCAACAACAGCCTTACGCCCTTGTTCATTCCACCAATACTGCCCGATTTCAAGGGCATAGGACTTGGCATTAACCCCTTTCTCCATACCCACGACAAGCAAGAACATTCGTAGCACTTGGTATTCTCCGCTTGTGGTAAGGGTTGTGAAATACTGCTTTTGTCTTACCTTGCGCTGATAGGTGAGGCAGACTTTCAAACTTGCTCCACATTCGGGACACGTACAATGCTCGGTCTGCTCCGTCATTACCCAACTATGACCGCAATCCATACAAGTGGTACGACCTTTCGGCAAGCGGTGTGCATAATGCTCCACGCAATTACGGAATGCCCAATTTATCTGTATCGGGGTTATCGGGCGTAGTTTCTTGCTTTGGGCAAGAACTGCTTTTTCAAATTTGTTTCTCGGTTTCATAAGCCAAAATCAAATAATGAGGGTTGAACTTGGGTTTCTGTTTTCGCCTTTGTCGGCTTGGTGCGGTTCTGCAACTTGCGGAGTTCCTCGTCTTGGTATCTGCGGACTGCCTGCTGACGTGCTTCTGCTTTTTCCTCTGCCGTGAGTTCCACAATGTGGTTCACCGCCACTTGGCATTGGATAGGCTTGCCCACCTCAATCTCGTTCTCGTCATAGTAGTGT
>NZ_QVLZ01000109.1:0-1117 GCF_003435205.1 Bacteroides sp. AF32-8BH
AATTAAAAACAGAATACCGATGAAAGAAGAAAGGAATATTATCACGATGGACGAGCAGGGCAATATCTTCCTGCCGAGCGATATAGGTGCAATCGCCATGACCGAGTGGGAAATCTGCGAACTGTTCGGGGTTATCGCCCCGACGGTTCGGGCAGGGATAAAGGCACTCTGCAAAAGCGGAGTTTTGAGTATATATGACATAAAGCGCATTATCTGCATATCGGACAGATACAGCATAGAGGTTTACAACCTTGAAACGATAGCCACCCTCGCTTTCCGTATCGAATCGTTCGGGGCGGCGAAAGTCCGCAAAGTGTTGTTGGAGAGGATTATGCACGGGCGAAAAGAAAAAACGACGGTGTTCGTGTCGGTTGTTTCGGACGGCAAGCCCAACAGCCGTTGGAAAGCATGATGATATACCAACATATCAACATACCAACATGCAAACGTACCAGCATACCAGCATGCAAACATGCAAACCTATCACTATGGTGATATATATTGCAGGTTCTATTCCTCTTTTCAGAGGAAAGCGGAGCAATCATTTCCGTTTACAAAGGCAAAGCAAGCACGGGGCTTTATGTCGGCTAAAAGGTCAAGCGGCTGCACCGTTTCCCGATAAATCTTCCTCTCGCTTCGCTGCGAGCGTATTTATCGGGAAAACCTTGTATCCGACCGCCCCATGCAAAAGAGCCTTTGAAAACGGAAACGACCGCCCCGCCGCCCACCACCGACCGAAAGGGAAAAATAATAAGGTGGGGTTATACGGGTAAGCAGACGGCAGGGACAGCCAT
The DNA here is from genome assembly GCF_003435205.1 of Bacteroides sp. AF32-8BH. Taxonomy (NCBI): domain Bacteria; kingdom Pseudomonadati; phylum Bacteroidota; class Bacteroidia; order Bacteroidales; family Bacteroidaceae; genus Bacteroides; species Bacteroides sp. AF32-8BH. The sequence continues at coordinate 795 of NZ_QVLZ01000109.1, forward strand.
AGCCGAAAGGCAGACGGGCAGACGGACGACACGCCGCAGGGTATTTACGGAGAAAATACCGTAGCTTATTAGGGAATTTTCCGAGCCGCAATACTACGTATCGCTGAAAATTCCCCAATAAGGCAAGGGGCAAGCCCCTCTGCACACCCCATCGGGGACGGCATTTGCCGCCCCCGAAGATACAAAAAATCATTGTTTCACAAGCCAAAAAAGAAAGGAAGAATATATGGGTTTCGTAGTTTTACACATGGAAAAGGCGCACGGCAGCGACAGCGGAACGACCGCACATATCGAGCGTTTCATCATACCGAAGAACGCCGACC
>NZ_QVLZ01000109.1:1127-1574 GCF_003435205.1 Bacteroides sp. AF32-8BH
TATCGAGCGTTTCATCATACCGAAGAACGCCGACCCCACACGCACACACCTGAACCGCAGGCTCATCGAATACCCCGACGGGGTGAAAGACCGTTCGGCGGCTATACAGCAGAGATTAGAAGAAGCGGGGCTGACACGCAAAATCGGAAGCAACCAAGTACGGGCAATCCGCATCAACGTGTCGGGAACGCACGAGGACATGAAGCGGATAGAGGAAGAGGGGCGTTTGGACGAGTGGTGCGCCGACAATCTGAAATACTTCGCCGACACGTTTGGAAAGGAGAACATCGTGGCGGCTCACCTGCACAGGGACGAGGAAACGCCGCACATACACGTTACGCTCGTCCCCATCGTCAAGGGAGAGCGAAAGCGCAGGAAAAGGGAGGAACAGGCGAAGAAGCGATACCGCAAGAAGCCGACCGACACCGTGAGGCTGTGCGCAGACGA